>JAICFA010000021.1 GCA_025923935.1 Candidatus Krumholzibacteriia bacterium | reverse complement strand
CCGCCGTCAACGCGGCCTCAGTGGGTCAGGCGGTGTTCGAGCTGTCGCGCTCGTAGTTGGAGCCGTGAATGGTGCGCGTGTTGCCTGCGCCCCAAGCTTTTCGCGAAGAGGGTGGTTCCGTGATCCGCATCGGAATGCTGGATGTCACCTACGAGCGCATTCGCGATCCGCAGCGCGCCCGCGTGGAAGGCGACGAGCTTATTCTCGAGCCCGGAGCGGTGCAGCCGGCGCGTGCGTTCCTGGTGGCGCCAACGCGTGGGTACAGCTATCACGGCGCCATGGTCGCGTACGTCCTTGATAGCCGGCTCTACGCCGGCAACCGCTCACAGCGTCCCGCCAGCATCGAGATCGATTTCGGCAACGGTGAGGGGTATCGGCCGGTCAGGTTCGACGAGCGCGTGTTCGTGCGTTATCCGGCGGCGGGGGACTACGCCGCGCGTGTGCGCAACACCGACGCTTCCGGCGACACTCGCTACGCGTCGTTCCCGGTTGAGATTCGTGCTCTCGCCGCGCCCGCGCCCAACGACACCCTTCCGCTCACCGGTACGCAGCCCTTCAACGGTGTCACCGCCACCGGGCGCGCCTTCGTCTATCTTTCCAGCGCCCACACGACGCTCACGCGGCCGGCGGTGGTGGTGGAGGGGTTCGACATCGACAACACCATGAATTGGGACGAGCTCTACGCGCTGTTGAACCAGGAAGGATTGATCGAAGAGTTGCGCACGCGCGGTTACGACGCCGTGGTGCTCGACTTCTCCGAGGCGACCGATTACATCCAGGCCAACGCGTTCGTGTTGGTCGATCTCTTGCACCAGGTGCAAGCCGACATCGATCCCTCGGCGACATACCCGCTCGTGGGGGCCAGCATGGGTGGTTTGGTGGCGCGCTACGCGCTCGCGTGGATGGAGCAGAACGCCGATCCGCACCGCGTGCGCAATTTCGTCTCCTTCGACGTGCCCCACGCCGGTGCTAACATTCCGCTCGGCATTCAGTATTGGCTCGACTTCTTCGCCGACCAGTCGACGGAGGCTGCGCACTTGCTCGGTCGCCTCGATCGCCCCGCGGCGCGACAGATGCTCCTCTACCACCACACCTCGCCGCCCACCGGCACCGGCAGCGCCGACCCGCTGCGCGCGGCGTTCATGAGCGATCTCGTGGCGCTGGGCAACTACCCGACGCAACCGCGCCGGGTCGCACTCGCGAACGGCAGCGGTACTATGGCGACGCAAGGTTTCAACGCCGGCGCGCAGATCATTTCGTACAACTACAACAACATTCTCGTCACCGTGCGCGGCAACGTGTGGGCGGTGCCCAACAGTACGACCACACAGATCTTGCAGGCACTCATCGATCCTATTTTTCTTCCCGCCGACGCCATGAACGTCTCTGTCTCCGGAACGCTCCCGTGGGATGGAGCGCCCGGCGGCTCGCGCAACTCGATGGCGCAAATGGACGCGGTGCAGGCGCCGTACGGCGACATCGTGGCGCTGTATCAGAACCATTGTTTCATTCCGACCATCAGCGCGCTCGACATCGCCACCACCAATCCGTTTTACGATGTCGCCGGCGATCCGCAGCTTTTGTCGCATACGCCGTTTGCTAACCTGTACGTACCGGCTATAAATGAGCCGCACGTCACCGTGACACCCGGCAACGCCGCGTGGCTGCTCGACGAGATCGACCCGCCGGCAACGGCAGTGCGCAACGGTGCCCCCGCGCCGGCATTCTCGCTCGCTGCGGTGGCACCCAATCCGTTCGACGCGGCGACATCGGTGCGGTGGGATCTTTCACGCGCCACGCGCGTGCGCGTGGACGTGTTCGACGTCGCGGGACGTCGCGTCACTACGCTGCTCGATTCGCAGCGTCCTTCTGGCGTCGGGGAAGTGCGCTGGCACGGCCGGGACGACCGCGGACGCGCCGTCGCCGCCGGCGTATACTTCGTCCGCGTCAGCGCGCTGGGGCAGACGCAGACGCGCCGGGCGGTTGTGCTGCGCTAGTCTGCTGGTCCGGCAACGAGGGGGGCACCATGAAGCGCTACCTGCCGATCCTTACCATCGTCATATTCGGCTCGATCGCGACCGCGCACGCGCAGACGAAGCTGGCCGAGGACTGGAGTACCTACTGCGACAACGGTGTCGAAAAAGTGCGCGTTTCGTTCACGTACTATCTGGCGGCCGTCGGCTTTGTGCCGCCGCACTCGGAGTGGCTGGGAGCGTACCGAGCGGCGTGCGATACGTTGTGCGAAGACGGCCCCGACAACCTGCAAGCGGAGCTCAAGCCGCTCGGCAACGATCAGTACAAATGGACGTGGGAGGGCTGGAGCCGCGACTGCTTTGGCGCGCAAGTGTGGCGCGAAGCCAGGATGAGCTTTGTGACGGAAGGCGACTCCGGTCCCGAGAACCGCCTGTACTTCGTTTACTGCGACGACGGACCGCAGTCCATCGTCGACCAAGTCGATTGCTCGCTTCCCGTCGAGACATCGACGTGGGGGGCGATCAAGGCGCTGTATCGCTGATCGGGGCGATTAGCGGACCAAGACCACGCGCTTCGTGTCGACGGCGCGTCCGTTCATTTCCAAGCGAACGAAATACACGCCCGACCCCACCGCCACACCGCTATCGTCTCGTCCGTTCCAATCCGCGCCGTGCTCGCCCCGGGAGAACTCTCCGCGCGCCAGGTGCTGCACCGCACGGCCGGCCGCGTCGAACACCGTCAAGGACGCCGCTTGCGGGGAGGAAAGCTCGAAGCGCAATGACGTCGAACCGCTAAACGGATTGGGCGCCGCTGCGAGCAACTGCGCGGGGGCCGGGACCGCGTCCACCGACGTCGGCACGCGGTAGTAAACCGTGAGGTGCGGATGCGCCGGGCTCGAAAGATCCTCGCTCGAATCGAATCGCTTCGCCGTGCTCGGCGCCGTTTCGTTGCCGAGCAACACCCAGCCGAAGTTCGTCGCCGGTGAATTGACCCATGCTTGTACGTCATCGCGCATCGCCGCCGACTTCCACGTGTACAGTCCGATGTCATTCACAATGCGCGTATCGCTGGCCGTGGGCGTGAACGACCCGCCCGGTGTCGGCCACGCCACCGTATTGAAGAAACGAAACGTCCAGGTGACGTCGCCGGGGGTCGCGGGCGCTCCTTGGCCTTCGTTGCCGAGCGCATCCGAGCTCCCCTCGCCCCAATCGGCGAGCACCCGGTGCAGCGACACCGCCTGCGCACCGGCAAAAATCGGCGTGCGCGACATGCTCAGCTGCAGTACCACGCTGTCGACGATAGCCGTCGCCGGTATCGATGCCGCCACGTCGAACGCGACAAACGCCCGCCGCGCGAAACCCAATCCATTCGTCCCCGTGAAAATGTTGTCGCCCGCTCCGTTGCTGTTGGTGACCGCGTCGGCGTAGATCGAGTTATCCTTCGAAGCCTGCAGGACCACCGTGTCCGCGTGCGCGAGGGTGGTAGTAAGCGCGAGAGTTGAGACCAGCAGGTAAGCAATAATGGACGGTCGAGGCATGACAACCCCTCTGGCAATGGATGCAATGCAACGCCCGGTCAGGGGCGAACGGTCGGCGGGGGGCCGCCATGATAGCACGGAAGAAATCCCAAGATCGTGGTATCATAGATGTCAGCATTGCCTCCATCCACGGGAGTGGACCATGAAGCGACTAATCGCGTTCGTGATGTTGGTTTCGTCGTTTTCTAGCATTGCTTCCGCCCACCATATCAGCGTGTATGCCGATCAACTCGGCATTCAGTGCCATCTGACGAACCCGGTGACCCCGCCTGGGTTCAACAATTTCTACATCATTCATAAATTCAACCCCGGTTCCACCGCGTCACAGTTCCGCGTCGCCGACACGACCGGTCTTTTTTTCATACAGTTCACCACGTCGTTCCTAATGTTGGGGACGTGGGACGCGGATTTGTCGCTGGCCTACGGCGGGTGCATAGTCGGTGATGTCGCACTGGGGACATTGAGCTTTCTCTGGTTTGGCACCCCAATTCCAACCGGGTGCGCAAATACTCTAGAAATCCTCCCAGCACCCACGTCACCCCTTCCGGGTCAGATCGCGCTGGTGGACTGCGCGACACCGAGCGGCAATCTCCTGCCCGCATCTGGAGGGAAGGCGTATTTCAGTGCGACCGAATGCGGCTTCGAATGCCAAAAACTTGCTGTTGAAGCAACCACGTGGGGTGGGGTCAAGGCGCTCTATCGCTAACCCGGCCCGGGGTTTGCAGTGCGGTGGGAGGCGTCGTATATTGACGCCTCCCAAACGCCCCTTGCTGCGGGGTAGTTGAGTGGCACAACGCCGCACTGTTAATGCGGATATCGGAGGTTCGAATCCTCCCCCCGCAGCCATCCCTTCCCATCCTCAGCGAACGATGACGACTTGGCGGGTTGCGACTATGCGACCGTCGACGTGCAGTTGCGCGAAGTAGACGCCGCTAGCGAGCTCATTACCTTGCGCGTTGATCCCGTCCCACGTAACCGCTCCCGCGTGTGCTGGCAGCGTGGCTACCCGCCGTGCGCCTACGTTGTAGATGTGGATCTCCGCGTCTTGGTCGAAGGGCGACTCGAAGCGGAACGTGGTCGACTGTTGGAACGGATTCGGATGCGCGTGGAGCGACAATGCCGGCGGTGAGGCGCCGACATCCGTCGAGGTGTCGACGAATCGATAGATCCCCCCGTAGAGCGACACGACGTACAGCTCGCCGTCCTCATCCAGGCCGAAACTGGAGTACTGGCGGGTGGGAGTGTTGGACTCGATGAGCTGCGAGGTCCAGCTCGCTCCGTCGAACCAGAGCGCAAAGGTGCCGAAGGCGACATCGGCATAGACGTACTTGCCCCACAGCGCGGGTAACGTCGGACCGCGGTAGACGTGGCCGCCGATGACGGCATTGCCGACTTCTCCGCCATGCGCGTACTGATGAATGGGCGGAACCGCGTTCATCCCCAGAGTGTCGCACACGGCGGGATTGGGCCAGCACTCGGTGCCTTCCATTTTTATCCAGCCGTAGTTGCCTCCCTTGGTGACGATGTTGATCTCCTCCCACGTGGCTTCGCCCACGTCGGCGAGGAAGATGCGGTCGGTCTCGGGGTGGTCAATGCTGAAGCGCCACGGATTCCGAAATCCCCATGCGTAGACTTCTTCCCGCCATCCGTTGGGGTTGCCGACGAGCGGATTGTCAACCGGTATGGCGTATTCCAAGCCGGGCGCGGTGTTGTTCACGTCTATGCGGATCAGTTTTCCCATCAGCTCCATGAGGTCTTGCGCCGGCCAACCTTTGCAATCGTCGCCGATCGAGATGTACAAGTAGCCGTCGGCACCGAACGCCAACGCGCATCCTTTATGACACGGGTTGGTCTGCGGAATCTCGAACAGGATCGTTTCGCTCAACGGGTCGGCCACGTTGGGGTCTTCGCTGACGTGAAAGCGTGACCAGCGCGACAGGTTCGGCGTGATAGTGTTGTACATCACGAAGAACGTTCCGTTGTTCTCGTAGTCGGGGTGAAACGCGAGTGCAAGCAAGCCGTTCGACCCGTCGTTTCGGACCCCTGCGGAGATGTCTAGGAACAGGGTCTTCGAATTGACGGTTGGGCTGTTCTCGAACACCCAAATCCTGCCATCCTTCTCGACGACGAATAGGCGGTCGCTGCCGTCGCCGGCGTTCTGAAGGTCCACCGGCCAAGAGAACGGCGGCAAGCCGGGAAACGCGTTTTGTGTCTGCGACGGAAACGCCGATGCGGTCGAAGCGAGGGATGTGAGCGCAATCCAGCCCACCAGGGTTGTCAGCAGTCTCATGGTGAGTACTCCTGGGCTTTGGAGGCGGTACCAATGTGATGTCGGCCCAGAAATTCTACCACCGAGGAGCAGGAAAATCTATTCGGTCTGCTGCATCTCCGAGCCGCGCTCGGTGATCATGCCCACGTTGGTGATGCCGGCTGCCTTGATCTCGCCGATCACGGACAGCACCACACCGTAGGGGACGTCGGTATCGCCGCGCACGAAGACGCGCTCCTCGCCGCTTTCGCGCAAGCCGCGCAATGTCCCGCCGATGGCGTCCATGGAGGTGGGCACATCGTTGACGAACACCGTGCCATCCTTCGATACGGTGACCACGATGGCTTCGCTTTCTTTGATGGCGACGCTCTTGGCGGTAGGGAGCTTGACCTGCACGCCGGTTTGCAAGAGCGGTGCGGCCAGCATGAAAATGACGAGCAAGACCATCATGATGTCGACCAGCGACGTCACGTTGATCTCCGCGACACTATGGAAGCGGCGGCGTCTCACTTATATGGCCAGGGTTTTCGGTGAGGGACGCGACGACGTGTCCATGACCGCTTGCTCTTCGCCGCGCACGGCGACGAGATACTCGACGACGCGCGAGAGAAACAGATCGATCTCGGACTCCTTCTTCTGCACCTTGCGCACGAATATGTTGTAGCCCACCAGCGCGGGAATGGCGGCACCGAGACCGGCGATGGTTCCCACCAACGCCTCGGCAATACCCGGACCCACCACGTCGATGCTCGCCGCCCCACCCGTCGCCATGCTCAAGAAGCTGTGCATGATGCCCCACACCGTCGCCAACAATCCCAAGAACGGCGACGCGCTCGCGACCGTGGAAAGCAGAATGAGGTAGCGCTCCATCACCGCGAACTGGGCGCTGGCGCGGCCTTCGAGGAGGGCCCGCAAGCGGCTGCGCTCTGCTTCCGCCACCGCGCGGTCGTCGAGGACGAGTTGGCCCTGCACGCCGCGCTGCGCGAGAAATAGATGCGCCTCGTTCAGCACCGCGGCTTCGACCGACGGCAGATACGTCTCCGATTCGACCAACGCACTCGACAGCCCGCGGGTGCGAATGATGTTGCGCAAGTCGCGGACTTTCTTGTCGAGCTGTCGAAAGAACCGCCAGCGCTCGAACATCACGCCCCACGAGGCGATCGAGGCCAGCGTCAGAATGACGAGACTGGCGAGCCCGAAGGCTCCCATGTCGTCCACGATTTGCGGGAGGGAAGACGTCGCCGCGGCGAGCGGCGGCAAGAAGGCGTGCATCGAGTCCATCTTTCGTTAGGGGATGCCTGCTTCAAGGCCGGCCGATACTCGGGCGGGAGGGCCGCGACCGGCACGTTGCGCTTAAGGAAAGCATTCCGCCGCGGAGCGCGCAAGCGGAGATTCAGCGAGCGTCTGGGCAACGACTTAGCCCGAAGTTCGAGCTTCTCCGTCCGGAAGGGCTCTGCTATATTCTCCCACCGAACATGCCCGCAAGGGCATGTCGCATTTTTGGTGGGCAAACGCGATTCACCTCGGGAATGGATGGGCCCTGGTGGACCTCGGGGACTTCAAATCCCTATGTCGGGCGATGCCGTCCGAGGTGGGTTCGATTCCCACACATTCCCGCCAGATTGTCGGGTGTCGCCGGGTCGAGTGTCCGTCCCCGAAGTTCGAGCAAGTGCGGTTACGTACTCCAACCAGGGTTGTTGTGATCGCCGTGGTGGCACTGGCCGTGCACGGGGCGCTGTCGCTCGCGCGGGCGCAAGCGCCAGCCGATTCGGCCGCGGCGGACTCGCTGCGCGCTGTCATCGTGGAGGATTCGCTCGGGATTCCCGGCACCCTCAAGGGACAAACCGTCGAGCAAACGCCCGAGGAAACCAAAGAGATCTTGCGGCGCATGGGCTCGAGCGAGGTCGAGGGTCTCACCGAGTGGGAGCGAAAGAAAAATCCCAAGGTCGCGATGTTGTGCAGCGCGCTCCTGCCGGGCCTGGGACAGACGTACAATGGACGCCGGCTGAAAGTCGGCCTGATGGTGGGTGCGTCGTACTACTATTTCAGCCGCACCTGGCTCAATTGGCGGAGCTACGAGCGCTCGTTGGTGCGGCGCGACGCCGCGCCACCCGGTTCGCCCACCTTTCGTAGAGAAGCGCAAAACGCCGATTTCTACAAAGAAGAGGCGCGCACGTTTTTGTGGTGGTCGGGTGCGGTGTGGTTGATCGGAATTTTGGACTCGTGGATCGATGCGCACATCTACGACGTGCGCGAGTACACGCCGCCCGAACACACGTCCATCACGGGGCTACCCTCATCCGAGGGGCCGGGAAGTTACATGACGATTGGATTCGACCTCGACTGGGAATAGATGACCTTTCCACAGGAACGCATACGTAACTTTTGCATCATCGCGCACATCGACCACGGCAAGTCGACGCTCGCCGACCGCTTGCTCGAGCACACCGGTACGCTCTCCAACAAACAAATGCGCGAGCAGGTGCTCGACACCATGGACCTCGAGCGCGAGCGCGGCATCACCATCAAGAGCCACGCCATCCGCATGATCTATCGCGCCAAGGACGGGCAGGACTATCTCCTCAACCTGATCGACACCCCCGGCCACGTCGACTTCACCTATGAGGTCTCGCGCAGTCTCGCCGCCTGCGAGGGCGCGATTCTCGTCGTCGATGCGGTTCAGGGGATTCAAGCGCAAACGGTTTCCAACATGTATCTCGCCGTCAACAACGGTCTCGAGTTGCTGCCCGTGATCAACAAGATCGACATGCCGGCCGCGCGCATCGAGGCCGTCGAGCAGGAGATCGACGACCTGATGGGTGCGTCGCCCGGTGAGATCGTCAAGGTGAGCGCGCGCGAAGGCATCAATATCGAAGACTTGCTGGAAGCGGTCGTCGCGCGCATCCCGCCCCCGCGGGGGAATCGCGACGGCAAACTACAGGGACTGATCTTCGACTCGTTCTACGACACCTACAAGGGTTCGGTCGTCTACGTACGAGTAAAGCAGGGGCGAGTGCGCAAAGGCGACCGGGTGCGCATGTGGTCGAAGGGGAATACCTTCGAGGCGATGGAGATTGGCTATTTCCGTATCGAGATGATTCCCTCGGACGTGCTCGAAGCGGGGGAAGTGGGCTACGTCGTAACCGGCATCAAAGATATCCACGATATCAAAGTGGGCGACACCATTACCCTCGACGCGAGTCCGTGCGACGAACCGCTGCCCGGCTACGTCGACGTCAAGCCGATGGTGTTCAGCGGTCTCTACCCGGTCGAAGCGGAAGACTACGAAGAGCTGCGTGAAGCGCTCGACAAACTGCGCCTGAACGACTCGTCTTTCATCTACGAGCCGGAGACATCGGTGGCGCTGGGCTTCGGATTTCGCTGCGGGTTCCTGGGGCTCCTCCACATGGAGGTAATCCAGGAGCGCCTCGAACGGGAGTACAACCTGGACCTCATCACCACCATGCCCAACGTCGAGTACATCGTGCGCTCGAAGAGCGGGGAGGAACTCGTCGTCGACAATCCAGCGCAGTTTCCGCCCGAAGGGAAGATCGACCACGTGCGTGAACCGTTCGTGCGGGTCGAGATCGTTACCCCGGCCGAGTACGTGGGCGGGATCATGAGCCTGAACCAGGAGCGGCGCGGCGCGTATATAGAAATGACTTATGTGACCCGCGATAGGGCGGTCCTGCGCTACGACATGCCCCTGGCCGAGATTTTGATCGATTACTATGATAGGCTGAAAAGCCTGAGTCGGGGCTACGCCAGCCTGGACTACGACTACATCGGCCACCGCGAGAGCAATGTGGTTCGACTGGACATTGCGCTCAACGGGGACCCGGTGGATGCCCTCTCGATGATCGTCCACCACGACACCGCCTTTATCATGGGGCGCGAGATGGCATCCAAATTGAAAGAGGTCATCCCCCGGCAGATGTACGAGGTGGCCATTCAGGCCGTGATCGGCTCCAAAGTGATTTCGCGCACCAACGTCAAGGCGCTCAGAAAGAACGTAACGGCCAAGTGTTACGGCGGCGATATCACGCGCAAGCGGAAGCTTTTGGAGAAACAGAAGGAAGGCAAGCGGCGTATGAAGATGGTGGGTAAGGTGGAGATTCCGCAGGAGGCCTTCCTGGCGGTGCTCAAAGTCGAGAGGACGTCCTGAAGTGGCAAAGCGCAAAAAGTCCGTCATTCGCGAGTACGCCGAGATCATTGTTTTGGCGGTCGCACTCGCACTTTTCGTCCGCACCTTTTTCATCCAGGCCTTCCGCATCCCGTCGGAATCGATGGAGGACACGCTGCTGGTGGGCGACTTCCTTTTCGCCAACAAGCTGATCTACGGGCCCAAGCTGCCGCTGGTGGACTGGCGCCTGCCCGCGATCCGCGAGCCCAAGCCGGGCGACATCATCATCTTCAAGTACCCGGTCGACCCCAAAGTGGACTACATCAAGCGCTGTGTGGCGGTGGAAGGGCAGACGGTGGAGCTGGTGGACAACAAGCTCTACGTCGACGGTGTCATGCAGGACGAAGAGTTCACCAAGTACGTTTTCGGCTCGCGACCGGATCGCCGCTTCGGCCCCTTCAAGGTGCCGGAAGGCCACATCTTCATGATGGGCGACAACCGCGACAACAGCGCCGACAGCCGCGCCTGGGGGCCGGTCGACAAGAATCTGGTTTCGGGCAAGGCGATGTTCATCTACTTCTCGTGGAATCCGAACGCGCACTCAGTGCGCTTCTCGCGAATTGGTGATGTGATCCGATAGCGCTGGTTAGGCCTCCGCAATTGTTCCTCTCCGCTCATACCGCAGTGCGAGGCGATCAATATGGTGTCACATTCGCACTGCGAAAATCGCGTCGAGGAATCAATCGCAGAGGCCTCGTTTAACGTCGGTGACTCGGCGTGGTGCATATGCCAGAGCGGACGTTAAAGTGCGCGACCATAAATTCCATCGCGCAGTTTTAGGGAGCGGCGGCATATGCATCACGCCGTTCGTTTATCAATGAGAGAGCTATCCCTGTACATTCACGTCCCGTTTTGCACGCGACGGTGCTCGTATTGCTCGTTCTATCACGTGCCGAGTGAGACGGAGCGCGAACGGTCGTTTGTCGACGCGCTCGTAAGCGAGATCGACGCCGCGCTGGCGGAGCTTGCTCCGGTCTCGTTGCGCACGATCTTCGTGGGAGGCGGCACTCCGACGGTGCTCGCTCATTCGGAGTGGGAGCGGATGATCGCGGCTTTGCAGCCTTTCATGCGCGACGGTCTCGAGGAGTTCACGGTGGAGATGAACCCGGAGGACGTCGACGCGAATCTCGTGCGCTTTCTGCACGGGCTCGGAGTTAATCGCGCCAGCCTGGGCATCCAATCGATGCACCCGGTGGGGCAGAAGGTGCTGAAGCGGTGCGATCCGGCCACCAACCGCCGTGCCATCGACGTGGTCATGGGCGAATGGGACAACGTGAGCTTCGACATCTTGCTGGGGGTTCCCAAGACGGTGCGGGCGGACTTGGTCGAGACCTTGCGGATCCTCTTGGGGAAGGGCCCTAAGCACCTGTCGGTGTACGGCCTAGAAGCGGGTGGGGACATGGCGGGTGAGGTCGAGAGGTTCTTTCGAGCCGTTGACCCGGACCGCGTGGCTGATGAATACTTGGACACGTGCAGTCTGCTCGCCGGGGCCGGGTTCGACCACTACGAAGTGTCCAACTTTGCCCGGCCGGGGTTCGCGAGTCTGCACAATCGCGCCTATTGGGATGGCCGCGAGTACCTCGGCGTCGGGCCGGCCGCGCATTCGATGGTCGGCGGGCGCCGTTTTCTGAATGAGCCTTCGCTCGACGCCTACGTGGCCCGACGGGGCTCCGAGCACGTCGCCGCGCGCATCCACGACGACGGCGGCGACCACAAGCTCGAAGCGGCGATGCTGGCGCTGCGCACGAACCAGGGAATCGCGCGCGACCAGTGCGACGCGACGGTGCTGGAAGAACTCGTCGGGGAAGGCCTCGCGTCGGCGCATGACGATCGCGTCCGGTTGACGGATCGCGGGTACCTGGTGCTGAATGACATCGTTTTGAAATTGTTGTCGGTGACGCCATGCTGAACGAAAAAGACATGTCCATCCTGCGCACCATCATCGAGCTCTACGTAGGCGACGCGGTGCCGGTGAGCTCGCAGCGCGTGCGCAGCGCGGGACGTTTTCGCATGAGCACCGCAACCATCCGCAACCGCATGGTGGGTCTGGAGACCCACGGCTTCATCGCCAAAGCACACGTCTCGTCGGGTCGCATCCCCACCGACGAAGGCTATCGTGCGCACGTCGACGAGCTGCAGGCCGACGCCGTCCGCCCGACGGGCGACGGGCTGGCCGCGATGCGCGGCGGACTGCGTGACGATCTGGACCTCACGGGTGTCATGCAGCGCACGTCGCAGCTCCTGCGCGCGCTGTCGCAGCACGTGGCCGTGGTGTACGGATCGATCGTGCGCGAGAGCCGCGTGCGCACGGTGAAGCTCTTCCGCCTGCAAGGCTCGAAGATCATGGTGGTCGTAAACCTGGTGCCCGACTACGAGCGCACCATCACGCTGCGCTTGTCCCGCGACGTGCTGGAGGATGGGATTTCGGCCGCCGAGCGGCTCGCGAACCGGCTCTTGAGCGATCGCTCGCTGGAAGACGCGCGCCGCCTGCTGGGCGAGACGATGCGCGACAATGTCACCGACGAAGGCATCGTCTTGGGCGAAATCGCCGCGCGGCGCGAGGACGTATTTTCGGAGCCGGTGGCCATGGAGCTGTGTTTCGATGAGCCGGGAGCCATGCTGGCGCAGCCGGAGCTGTCCGACCCGCGCACGCTGCGGCTCCTCCTTCGCATCTTGAACGACCGCGACTATCTCACCGCTATTCTCGCCGAGCGCCGCCGCAACGACGTCGAGGTCACCATCGGCAGCGAGCACCGCGATGAAACGCTGCGTCCCTTCAGTTTGGTGACCGCGGGTTACCGCATGGGCGCGGCGCGCGGAGTGGTGGGCATCATTGGACCCACGCGCATGCGCTACGATCTTGCTCTCGGCTTGGTGGAATCGATGTCGCGCGAGTTGTGTGCCATCGGCGAAGAGCGTTTCTAGCGAGCGAGCAGGAGACCATGAAGGAAAAAGAACCCATCGCAGACGTCGAGAATCACGACGACGATACTCCCAACGACCGCGTGTACGACCTCGACTCCGAATTGGCGGAGCCGGCCGCGGGCGAGACGGACGAGTCCGCCACACCCGAAGGCGCGACCGAGAACGCGCCGCGCAAGAGGCACCTGCCGAAGATTTCGCGCAAGGACATCCTGGACCGCTTTCAGGAAAAAAATTCCGCCATCACCAAGCTCACCAAGGAGAAGCAGGCGCTCGAAAAGCAACTCGCCGCGTTCGACTCCGAACGCACCTCGCTCGAGGCGCAAGCCAAGGACAGTAAAGATCGTTGGCTTCGCACCGCGGCCGAGTTTGAAAACTTCCGCAAGCGTTCCGCCAAGGAATGGGAATTGCTTAAGCAGCAATCCAAGACCGAAGTCGTCCTTGAAGTCCTGAACACCTTGGACGATTTCGAGCGGGCCTTCGCGACTTTGGAAGGGACCGACGACAGCGAGTTCGTTCGCGGCATTCGCCTGATTTACAACAACTTGCTTACGGCCCTCCACAAGCTAGGCGTTAGCGAAATCGACGCCCACGGAACCCCCTTCGACCCGAGCCGCCACATGGCCATCGGGCAAATCGAAACCGGCGAGGTAGCGTCCGGCCACGTCGCCCAAGTTGCGCAGAAGGGTTATGCCTTGAACGGCTCCGTCATCCGGCCCGCCCGCGTCGTCGTCGCCAAGTAAGCGGCGGCGGCCAGTCCCAAACAGATTTTGCACGGCGCGTCGTGTGCCGCGTCTTCGTCGAAGACGCCGCACCGGCGCGACCCGTGCGGGGCCACCCGCAAGGAGCTGGAAATGTCGAAGGTCATCGGGATCGATCTCGGAACCACGAACTCGTGCATCGCGTTCATTCAGAACGGCGAGCCGACCGTCGTCACCACTCCCGAGGGAGCGCGCACCACGCCGTCCGTCGTGGCCTTCGCGAAAAACGGCGAGCGCCTGGTGGGCCACATCGCCAAACGGCAGACCATCACCAATCCCACGCAGACCATCTACTCGGTGAAGCGATTCATGGGATCGCGTGCCGACGAAGTGAAAAAAGAAGTCGAGATGGTGTCGTACACCGTCGAGACGGGCCGCAGCGGCGAAGTGCAGATCAAGGTCAAGGACCAGACGTTCCGCCCCGAAGAGATCTCCGCCATGATCCTGCAGACGCTAAAGAAGACCGCGGAAGATTTCCTCGGCGAAGAAGTCGAGAAGGTCGTCATCACGGTGCCCGCGTACTTCAATGACGCGCAGCGCCAGGCAACCAAGGACGCGGGCCGCATTGCCGGCCTCGACGTGTTGCGCATCATCAACGAGCCCACCGCGGCGGCACTCGCCTACGGCCTCGACAAGTCGAAGACCGGCATTGTCGCCGTCTACGACTTGGGCGGCGGTACCTTCGATATCTCGATTTTGGAATTGGCCGACGGCGTGTATCAGGTGAAGTCCACCGCCGGCGACACGCACTTGGGCGGCGACGACTTCGACCGCATCATCATGAATTGGGTGCTAGGCGAGTTCAAGAAGCAGTGCGGCATCGATATCTCGGGCGACAAAATGGCGATGCAGCGCGTGCGCGATTCGTCGGAAAAGGCGAAGTGCGAGCTCTCGACCACGCTCGAGACCACCATCAACCTGCCCTTCCTGGCTGCCGACGACGCCGGTCCGAAACACTTGGAGCTGCAGCTCACGCGCGCCACGTTGGAATCGTTGGTCGAGCCGCTCATCAAGAAGACCATCGAGCCGTGCCGCCAGGCGCTGCACGACGCCGGCATTGCCACGTCGCAGATCCACAAGGTCATTCTCGTCGGCGGGTCGACGCGCATGCCGGCGGTGCGTGAAGCGGTGAAGAAATTCTTCAACCAAGAGCCGCAAAAGGGTGTCGATCCGGACGAAGTGGTGGCCAAGGGTGCTGCCATCCAGGCCGGTGTGCTCACCGGCACCGTCGAGGAGGTCATTCTCCTCGACGTTACCCCGCTCTCGCTCGGTATCGAAACGCTCGGCAGTGTCATGACCAAGCTCATCCCGCGCAACACCACGGTGCCGACGCGCAAGACGCAGATTTTCTCCACCGCCTCGGACAACCAGCCGGCGGTGAGCGTGCACGTGCTGCAAGGCGAGCGCGAATTGTCGAAGGACAACCGCACGCTGGGCCGCTTCGACCTGGTCGGCATTCCGCCTGCACCGCGCGGTGTGCCGCAGATCGAAGTGACCTTCGACATCGACGCCAACGGCATCGTCAAGGTGTCGGCGAAGGACTTGGGCACCGGACGCCAGCAAGAGATTGCCATTAAGGTGGCGAGCGGGATTTCGGAAGCCGAGATCAAACGCATGGTGGAAGAAGCGGAGAAGTACGCCGAAGAAGACGCCAAGAAGCGCGAGTTCCAGGAAGCGGTGAACCAGGCGGAGATCCTGGTGTACTCCACGGAGCAGACGCTCAAGGATTACGCCGAGCGCTTCCAAGCCCGCGATCTGGAAGAGATCAAGGCGTGCATCGCCCACGTGCGCTCCGTGCGTGCCGGCGACCAGCGCGACGTGGCGGCACTCAAGGCGGCGACCGGACAGCTGCAAGCCGTTATGCACCGCTTCGCCGAGGTGATGTACACCGCACCCGATTCCGGCGACTTCCGCTAGACCGCCGCGGAAATTCGATCCATTGCAAACGCCCGGCCCTTGAACGGCCGGGCGTTTCGTTTTAGCTTCCCGACCCGGCGGCGGTCGCTATATATTGACGCCGCTCGTATCTTTCACCACCGACTATGGCCAAGCGCGATTACTACGAAGTCTTGGGCGTCGAGCGCGGCGCCTCCAAAGACGATATCAAGAAGGCGTACCGCAAGCTCGCCTTCCAATACCATCCGGACAAGAATCCCGGCAACAAGGACGCGGAGGAGAAGTTCAAGGAGGCCACCGAGGCCTACGAAGTCTTGAGCGATCCCGACAAGCGCCGCACCTATGACCAATTCGGTCATGGCGGCCTCGGGCGTGGTGCGGGGCCGGGTCCGTTCGGCGGTGGTGGCGGGGGCTTCGAGGGCTTCGACATCTCCGACGCCCTGCGCGCCTTCATGCGCGAATTCGGTGGCGGCGGCTTCGGCTTCGAGGG
This sequence comes from Candidatus Krumholzibacteriia bacterium, assembly GCA_025923935.1. Lineage (GTDB taxonomy): Bacteria > Krumholzibacteriota > Krumholzibacteriia > WVZY01 > JAKEHA01 > JAKEHA01. Next base: position 4,744 of record JAICFA010000021.1, on the reverse strand, counting down.
CGACTTTGGCAACGGTCGTCCGCGCACGCGCAAGGGTCGCGACCTGCAGGTGCGCGTGTCGCTGACACTCGCCGAGATCGCGACCGGCGCGGAAAAACAGATTCGCGTGACCAAGCTCGTGCCGTGCAAGACGTGCAAGGGAACAGGCGCGCAAGCGGGTTCGAAGCCGGAGACGTGCGAGACCTGCCAAGGCACCGGTCAGATCAAGCAGGTGCAGCGCACCATCCTGGGACAGTTTATCAATGTGGTCGAATGCCACGTGTGCAGCGGCACCGGCAGTGTGGTGAAGAATCCGTGTCCGGACTGCCGCGGCGAAGGCACCGTGCGCGGCACCGAGACGGTGACGGTGAAAATTCCCGCGGGTGTGTCGGCGGGCAATTACATCACGGTGCGCGGCGGGGGCGACGCCGCCGGCCGCGGCGGCGCCAATGGCGACCTCTACGTCGTCATCGAGGAGGAGGAGGACGAGCGCTTCGAGCGCCACGGCAACGACGTGCTCATCGATGTGCAGCTGACCTATCCGCAGCTCCAGCTCGGCACCAAGCTCGAAGTCCCCACCCTCGACGGCAAGGTATTGCTCAAGGTTCCGGCGGGCACACCGTCGCACAAGGTCTTCCGCCTCAAAGGCAAAGGCATCCCGCGCTTGAACGGTTACGGTCGCGGCGACCAGCTGGTGCGAACCGTGGCGTGGGTGCCGGAGAAAGTCAGCAAGAAGGAAGAAGAGCTCCTCAAGGAGCTCGACAAGTCGCTCTCTGCGCGCGCGCCCAAGATTACGTAGCGCGGCGGCACCGATGCCGGCTCACCGTTTCACCTTCTACCTCCCGTCGTTGTCGTCGGATGCGCGCGATCTCGAAATTGGCGGCGACGAGCACCACCATCTCGCGCGCGTGTTGCGCCTGGGGGTGGGCGAAGTCATCGCCGCGACCAACGGCCGCGGATTGCTCGTGGAAGGCGAGGTCGTGTCGACCGGCAAGGCGCGGAGCACGGCGCGCGTCGCGCGCGTGGTGGAGGACGCGGCCCCGGGCCGGCGCATCGTGCTCGCGCTGTCGCTTTTGCCGCGCGCGCACTTCGAGCAAGCGATCGCGCAGTGCGTGGAAGTTGGAGTTACCGGCATCGTGCCGGTGATGGCAGAGAAGTGTCATGTGAAGCGCATCGACATGGCGCGCGCGCAGCGCGTCGCAATCGCTGCGATGAAGCAATCCGGGCGGGCGTGGCTCCCAACGATCGAAAACCCGCGCACGGTCGATACACTGGCCCGGGAGGTCGAAGCGGGCGAGTACGGAACTGCGTTTGTGGGGGATCAAGGTGGCTCGCCGATGCCACCCGCCGTTGCGGACCACGCGATCGTATTAGTGGGCCCGGAGGCTGGTTTCAGCGACGGGGAGATGACTCGCTTGGACAAGACAGGCGCCACACGCGTGGCGTGTGGCGAGTATCGACTTCGTGCTGAAACAGCCGCGGTGGTGATGGTATCCAGCCTCGCGCACTCAGTTTGACAGCCGGGGACGCACCCCATAGACTGCGCGGGGAGGAGACTCAAACTATGGCCATGATTTTCGAACGTCTCAACGCCGACATGAAGACCGCCCTCAAGGGCGGCGACAAGGTGCGTTTGAGCGTGGTTCGTATGTTGATTTCGGAGCTCAAGAACGAGCGCATCGCCCAAGGCGCCGACCTCGACGAGGTGGCCCAGCGCAAGGTGCTCGCGACCTACGCCAAGCGTCGCAAGGAAGCGATCGACGCGGCGCGCGCGGGCGGCCGTGAGGATGTCGCCAGCAAGGAGCAGGCGGAGTACGATATCACCGTGTCGTATCTGCCCAAGCAGCTTGGCGACGACGAGCTGCGCGCGCTCATCAAGCGGCACATCGAGAGTGTCAACGGCTCGGGCCCGAGTGCCTTCGGCGCCGTGATGAAGTCGGTGATGGCCGAAGTCGGCGGACAAGCCGACGGCAAGCTGGTCTCAACCTACGTGCGCGAGCTCCTCGGTTAGATTCGCTTCCCTTCTTCACCGCGTCCCGGTTCGGCACCCCATGGATGACACCACCATCGTCAACATCGTGCTCGTGGGTATCATCGCCATCGGTGCGATCACCGGGGCGATCAAGGGTTTCACGCGGCAGATCATCGAGCTGATCGGCTTGGTGGTGTCGTTCTTCGTCGGCGCCGTGCTGGCGAGCTGGCTCGCCGCGCTGTTGAGCGCGCACACGTCGATTCCGCGCGCACCCGCGATGGTGATCGGCTTCCTGGGGGTCTTCGTGGGCGGAATGATTGCCTTTCATTTCGTCGCCATCGCCGCGCAGCGCTTGGTGCACACCACCTTCTTCGGCTGGGTCGACCGGCTGTGCGGCGCGTTGACGGGGCTGTTGTTCTCGCTGTTCGTCGCCAGCATTCTGGTCTCGGTGGCCCTCGAGCTGCACGTCTCCGACCGTTTGCGCGCGAGCGTGGAAGATTCGTCGGTGGGCATGTTCGTGCAGCCCATCGCGGGATGGGTGTTCAACTCGGTATTTCCGCGCGATTCGGGCCGCCTCGCCGGCGACGCCGTGGCGCACGCGCCGAATCCGCGCGCGTAGCGTCGCATGACTTCGCACCCGCTGCCATTCGAACACGCCGCAAGCGTGTTGTCGCTCGGCGATGTGCTCGACCTGGTCGCGGCACAGTGCGTCAACGACAGCGCGCGGCGCGCGGTGTCCGCGTCGGTACCGACCTCCGACCTCGCCGTCATCCAACAATCCTTGGACGAGATTGCCGAGTACGCGGCACTGCGCGAGCAGTCGGGTGGCGTCGCTATTCCCGATACGTCGTACCGTGACGATGTCGAAGCGATCGCCGAGGGCGCGCGCGGCTCGGGTGAAGCGCTGCGGCGCATCGCCGACGGCGAGCGCGCGATTGCGTCGCTGCGCAAGGACGTCGCCGCGAACGCGGAAGCATTTCCGCGCCTAGCCGCCATCGCGGTGTCGGCGACACCGCACCACGAGCTCGTCGCCGAAGCGGATCGCGCACTGGAAGCGGACGGCAGCGTCAAGGACGACGCCACGCCCGAGCTCAAGTCGATTCGCCGCGCCATTCGCTCGCTGCGTTCCACCCTGCGCGACCGCGTCGAGAAGCTGGTGGGCGAGCTGGGCGCCGACTCGCACGCGACCGTCGCCGGCAGCCGCCACGTGCTGGTGGTTCCGCGCACCAAGGTGCGCAAGGGAAGCGGCTTCGTGCATGGTGCGTCCGGCAGCGGCGGATCGCTCTACATCGAACCGCTGGCCATCCTCGAACTCAATAACGATTTGGAGACGCGCACTGCCGACGAGGCGGAGGAAGTCGCGCGCATCTTGGACGCCCTGTCGAAGCGCGTGCGCCAAGATGCACCGGCGATTCTCGCCAACGCCGACGTGGTCGACCGCGTGGACGCGATCCGCGCGCGCGCCGCGTTCGCGGAGCAGTTCGGCTGCATCGCGCCGGAAATCAGCTCGAGCGGGCGCCTGCGCCTGGTGCGGGCGCGCCATCCATTGCTCGCACTGGCGCTGGAGCGCGCGGGCCGGCTCGACCAACAAGTCCCGCTCGACCTTTTGCTGGAGACGTCGAACCGCTTGCTCATCATTACCGGCCCCAACGCGGGCGGAAAAACGGTGGCCCTCAAGACCGCTGGCCTGTTGTCGCTCATGTTGCAATGCGGGCTGCGAGTGCCGTGCGCGCACGGCAGCGAAATGCCCATCTTCGAGCGCGTCTTTGCCGACATCGGCGACGAGCAATCCCTGGAGTCGTCGCTTTCCACGTTCACGTCGCACTTGCGCCACCTCGACGAGATGACGCGCTACGCCAACCGGCACTCGCTGTGCCTCATCGACGAAATCGGCGACGGCACCGACCCCGACGAAGGGGCCGCCATCGCCATCGCCGCGCTGGAGCGCCTGCTCGCATCCGGGGCCGCCGTGATTGCCACGACGCACTATGGACGCATCAAAACCTTCGCGCTGGAGACGCGCGGAGTCGCCAATGCCTCCATGGCGTTCGCGGACGAAACCTCGCGTCCCCTTTACCGCTTGTTGCAGGGTGTCGCCGGGCGCAGCCGCGGCATCGAGACGGCGCGGCGCACCGGCTTCGACGGCGAGGTGGTCGCGCGAGCCGAATCCATACTGGGTGGCGAGGCATTTCGACTCGAGTCGGCGTTGGCGCGCTTGGAGAAAAGCCACCTTGCTCTGGTCGCCGAGCGCGAAGCGTTGGAAGCGGCCCGACTGAAACTCGCGGAAGCGACGCGCGCGTCGGAGGAAAAGGAGCGCGCCTATACCCTCACCAAGAAAGAAGCGACCAAGCGCGCGGTGCGCGAAGCGGAGGAGATGTTGAGCGATGCGCGCCGCGAAGTGGAGTCGGTGGTGCGCGAGATTCGCACGCGCGGCGCGGAAAAAACGGTGATTCGCGACAGCCGCCAGCGCCTCGACAAGATGACGGAGGACGTGCGCCGCAAGGCCGAAGCCCTCGAGCCCAAGCTGGTGCCGCTCGCGTCCGTGGCAGCCGGCGACCGCGTAGCACTCAACCCGATCGGCAAGCCGTGGGGAACGGTGGTAGAGGTCGACCGCAAGGACGTCACCGTCGAGCTGGGCGGGAAAAAAATCCGCACGCGTATCGGGAGACTGTATCCTGCCGCCGTCGAAGGAGAGAAAACCCCGGCGTCGGTCGTGGGCGTGCAGTTCGAGCCGGTCTCGGAAACCGAGATCATGGTGCGCGGCATGGATCGCGAGAGCGCCCTCGACGAGGT
>JAICFA010000020.1 GCA_025923935.1 Candidatus Krumholzibacteriia bacterium | reverse complement strand
TGCGCGAGCCCTTGAAACCGACCATGCCGGGGCTGGCCCACGAAACCACCGCGCCGGAAAGGTCGGTGATGGTCACGATGGTGTTGTTGAACGTCGACTGGATGTGCGCCACACCCGAGGCGTCGACCTTGCGGTTCTTCTTCTTGGTGCCCGGACGTTTGGGCTTCTCTTTATTACCTGTGGACACTGGGTCTTCCTCCTACTTGGCCGCCGGGGCCTTTTTCTTGCCGACACCCGGACGTACCTTCGGGCCCTTGCGCGTGCGCGCGTTCGTGCGCGTACGCTGGCCGTGGACCGGCAGATTCACGCGATGCCGTTTTCCGCGGTAACAGTTGATGTCGATCAGGCGCTTGATGTTGAAGCTGAGCTCCGTGCGCAGCTCGCCCTCGACCTTGTACTCGTTCTCGATGATGCCGCGGATCTTGATGCCCTGCTCTTCGAGCAGGCTCTTCACGCGCGTATCCGGGCTGATGCCCGCCTTGTCGCAGATGTTCGCCGCCGTCTTCGGACCGATGCCGAAAATGTAGGTCAGCGCGACGACAACGCGCTTTTCGTTCGGAATGTCAACGCCTGCAATTCGCACGTGTTCTCTCCTTGGCCTTTAACCCTGGCGCTGCTTGTGACGCTTGTGCTTGCAGATGACGCGAAGCACGCCCTTGCGCCGGATCAGCTTGCAATCCGGACAGATTTTCTTGATTGAGGTTCGTACCTTCATGACATCTTCCTCTACTTGTATCGGTACACGATCCGCCCCTTGGTCGGATCGTAGGCTGAAATTTCCAGAGTCACCCGGTCACCCGGCAAAATCTTGATGAAGTGCATCCGCATCTTGCCCGACACGTGAGCCAGCACGATGTGTTTGTTGGCCAGCTCGACCCGGAACATCGTGTTGGGCAGCGCCTCGACCACGGTTCCTTCGACGGTGATGGTTTCTTCCTTCGCCATAATCTCCGTTTGCGTCAGCGTGTCAGTATCTTCGGGCCTTCGGCGGTTACGGCCACCGTGTCCTCGAAGTGCGCCGACAGGCTCTTGTCACCGGTCACGATGGTCCAGCCGTCTTCCAGCGTGAACACGTCGTGGCCGCCCACGTTCACCATCGGCTCGATCGCGAGCACGATTCCCGGCTCGAGCATCGGTCCCTGATTCGGCGGTCCGAAGTTCGGGACCTGCGGGTCTTCGTGCATCTGCCGACCGATTCCGTGACCGACCAGCGATCGCACCACCGAGAACCCGCCCGCTTTGGCGCGCCGCTCCACCGCATGCGAGATGTCGGTGAGCCGCCGCCCGGGCCATGCGTGCTCGATGCCTCGCTCGAGCGCTTCCCACGTCACCTCGAGCAGCATCTCGGCTTCTTTCGACACCTTCCCCACCGGGATGGTGCGCGCCGAGTCGACGTAGAGCCCGTTCTTCTCGACGCCGATGTCGAGTCCGACGATGTCGCCCTCCTGGAAGGGCCGGTCGTCGGGGATTCCGTGCACGACCTCTTCGTTCACCGAGATGCAGGTCGAGGCCGGATATCCGTGAAACCCTTTGAACGCCGGCCGGCCGCCGCGTTCGACGATCAACTGCTCGATCGCCGCGTCGAGCTCCCTGCGCGTTCGTCCGGGGCGGATGAAGTCACGCGCCAGCTTGAAGCACTCGACCACGATGGCGCCGTTGGCCTGCATGATCGCGATCTCGTCGGGCGTCTTCAGGACGATCATTGGAGCACGCGCTCTATGGATCGTGTCACCTCATCGACCGGTTGCTCGCCGTCGAATTCATGGATCGGCACGCGCCCGCGATAGTGATCCAGAATCGGCTGCGTCTGCGCTTCGTACACGTCGAGACGTTTCGCGATCGTCCCGGGCTTGTCGTCTTCGCGCTGGACCAGGGTGCCGCCGCAGCGGTCGCAGATCCCTTCCACCTTCGGGCGATTCACCTTCACGTGGAAGACCGTCTTGCAGTTGCTGCACGTCCGGCGTCCCGAGAGCCGCTCGATGACGGCGTCGCGCCCGACGTTCAGCACCACCAGGGCGTCGATCTTCTGGCCGAGCTCATCGAGCTGGGCGTCAAGCCCCTTCGCCTGACCGACCGTCCGCGGAAATCCGTCGAGCAGCCAGCCTTTCGCGGTCCGCGCAATCTCTTCGCGCATGAGCGCCAGGATGATGTCGTCCGACACCAGCTGGCCCGACGCGAGAATGCTCTTCACTCTGTTCCCCAGGTCGGTTCCGCGGGCGACTGCTTCGCGCAGCAGATCACCGGTCGAAATGTGACGCAGCCCCTGCTTTTCCCGGAGCCGCTCCGCCTGGGTTCCCTTGCCGGATCCCGGAGGTCCGAACAAGATCAAGTTCACACTAGCCCCTGCGTCCGCGCAGGCGGCCGTGCTTCACGAAACCTTCGTAGTGGCGCATCAACAGGTGCGACTCCACCTGGCGCAGCGTGTCCAGCATCACACCCACCACGATCAACAAGCCCGTGCCGCCGAAATAGAACGGAACGTTGGCCTTGGTGATCAATAGGTCGGGCAGCACCGCGATAAACGCCAGGAAGAATGCGCCCGGCAGCGTGATGCGCGTCAAAATCCGGTCGATGTACTCCGCCGTGCGCTTGCCCGGACGAATGCCCGGAATGAATCCGCCCGACTTCTTCATGTTGTCCGCGAGGTCCACCGGATTGAGCACGATCGCGGTATAGAAATACGTGAAAAAGATGATGATCAGCGAATACAGCGCGACGTACACCCAGTGTCCCGGCGACAAGATCAACGTGATGGACTGCAAAAACGGAACGTTCGGAAACAGCGCGGCGATGGTACCCGGGAACATGATCAGCGACTGCGCGAAGATGATCGGAATCACGCCCGCGATGTTGACCGAGAGCGGAATGTGGCTCGCCTGGCCGCCGTACACGCGCCGCCCCACCACGCGCTTGGCGTATTGTACCGGGATGCGCCGCTGCCCCTGCGTCACGAAGATGACCCCCGCTATAATGAGGATCATCATCACGAGGATCAGCACCAACTTGAAGGGCGTCATCTGGCCCAGCTGGATGGCGCGGTAGGTATTGAGCGCGTCCATGGGATAGCTCGCCAGAATACCCGCCGTAATAATGAGCGAGATGCCGTTGCCGATCCCGCGCTCGGTGATCTGCTCGCCCAGCCACATCACGAACACCGTGCCCGCCGTGAGGGTGATCACGGTGAGAATACGGAAGCCCCAGCCGGGGAACATCACCGCCGACTGGCCGCTCGGTCCCGTCATGCCCTCCAAGAAGATCGCGATGCCGAAGCCCTGCACGATCGACAGCACCACGGTGCCGTAGCGCGTGTACTGGGTAATCTTCTTGCGGCCTTCTTCGCCTTCCTTGGCGAGCTTTTCGAAATATGGAATGACGGCTTGGAAGAGCTGCAAGATGATCGACGCGCTGATGTAGGGCATGATGCCCAGCGCGAAGATCGTCGCTTTCTCCAAGTTCCCGCCCGCGAACAAATCGTACAGCCCGAGAATCGTTCCGCGCTGGCGCGCGAAGAACTCGGTCAGCACGGAGGCATCGACGCCCGGAGTCGTGATGTGGCTGCCGACGCGATAAACGACTAGAAGCGCCAGCGTGAACATCACGCGGCGCTTCAGTTCCGGAATGCTGAAAATCTCTTGAATCTTATTGAACATGTCGTCCCGAGACGTCCGTTCAGCCGACCAGACTCAGCTGTCCGCCCGCCTTCTCCACCGCTTCCTTGGCCTTCTTGCTGGCGGCGTGCACCTTGATGGTGAGCGGCTTGTTGAGCGCGCCGTCCGCCAACAGCTTGACCCTGTTGTTCAAGTGGCGAATGAGCCCCTTTTCCAGCAACGCTTCGATATCGACCGTCGCGTTGGCATCGAAGCGTTCCAAGTCGCTCAGATTGACCACCTGATAGCCGATGCGAAAGATGTTCGTGAACCCGCGCTTGGGCAAACGGCGCTGGAGCGGCATCTGGCCGCCTTCGTACCACGCATGCTTGGTGTTGCCCGTGCGCGACTGCGTGCCCTTGTGGCCGCGCGTCGACGTCTTGCCGTGCCCCGAGCCGGGGCCGCAGCCGACGCGCTTGCGCTTCTTCTTCGAGCCCGCCGCGGGCTTGAGCTCTCCCAACCGCATGTTACTTGCCCTCCTCGACACGTACGAGGTAACGAACCTGATGGATCATGCCGCGCACTTGCGGCGTATCGTTTTTCACCAGCGTCTGATACGTACGGCGAAACCCGAGCGCCGTCATGGTCTTCTTGTGCAGCGGCGGTATGCCGATGACGCTCTTGATCTGAGTGATGCGAATTTGCTTAGCCATTCTTGGCCTCGATTCCGAACAACTGGTTGATCGAAATACCGCGGCGCTTGGCGACGTCCTTGGCACTCTCGAGCTGCTGCAGCGCGGTCATGGTCGCCTTGATCAGATTGTGCGGATTGGTCGAACCCAGCGATTTCGCAAGCACGTCGCGCACGCCGGCCGACTCCATGATGGCGCGCACCGCGCCGCCCGCGATCACACCGGTACCCGGTGTCGCGGGCTTCAAGATGACTTTGCCGGCGCCGAACTTCCCGTACACCTGGTAGGGAATCGTGCCGCCCATGAGGGGCACACGGATCATGGAACGCTTCGCGTTCTCGCCCGCCTTGCGGATGGCATCGCTGATTTCGTTCGACTTACCGAGCCCGATGCCGACGCGGCCCATGCCGTCGCCGACGCAAACCAGTGCATTGAAGCTGAAGCGGCGTCCGCCCTTGACGACTTTCGCCACGCGATTGACGTAGACCGTGGTCTCGATGTACTCGGGGCCGCCGGCGCGCTCGCGCTGCTCGCGCGGACCACGCCGCTGGCGATCGTCTTTGCCGCGTCCCTGTCCGCCGCCGCGCGGGCCGCGACCGCGGTCGCGTCCACCGCCGCCGCCGGGGCGATCCTGTCGCGCGGGGCGATCGCCGGGTGTGCTGGCCGGTGCCGGCGTGGTCGGTGTGCGTTCGTTGGTTCCGGTTTCCACTTGTTCGTCCTTCCGCTAAAAGTCGAGCCCGTGCTCTCGCGCCGAACTCGCCAGCGCCGCGACGCGGCCGTGGTACAAATACCCGCCGCGGTCGAACGCAACCTTCTTGAATCCTTTTGCCTGCGCCGCTTCGGCCAGCAAACGGCCGACTTCGCGCGCGATTGCGGTCTTCTTGCCGCCCGCGCCGACGCCGCCGCCCTTGGCAGCTTCTTTCTCGGCCTTGGTCGCTTTGGCCTTCTTGCCTTCGGCCTTTTCGCCCTTCGCGTCGGCTTTCGCGGCCTTGGCTTCCGCCTTCTCGGCCGCCGCCGGCGCCGTGATCTTCAAGCTCGATACCGATAGCAACGTGCGACCCGCTTCGTCGTCGATCAATTGCGCGTAGATGTGCGCATTGCTGCGAAACACCGCGATGCGCGGACGCTCCGGCGTTCCCACGACGCGGTTGCGCACGCGCTTGTGCCGGCGCCAGCGTTTGTAATCTTCGACCCTTCCGAACTTCCTCTGCATGACGTTCGCCTCCCGTCGACGGTCGCTTAGCCGCCGCTCGCCGCGGACTTGCCGGCTTTGCGCTCGATGTGCTCGTCGACGTATTTGATGCCTTTTCCTTTATAGGGCTCGGGGCCGCGCACGGCGCGAATCTCCGCCGCCACCTGACCCACGCGCTGCCGGTCGATTCCGCTCACCTTGATCTTGGTCGGCTCGGGCGTTTCCACCGTGATGCCGTCCGGGACCGGGAACTCGACCAGATGCGAATAGCCGATCGTCAGCACCAGTGTCTTGCCCTTCGACTCCGCTTTGTAGCCCACGCCGACGATCTCGAGGTCTTTGGTGAAACCTTCCGTGACACCGCGCACCATGTTGGCAAGGTGCGCGCGGGTCGAGCCGTGCGCAGCGCGCACCGACTTTTCGTCGCTGGCGCGCGTCACATGGATCTCGTGGCCTTCTTGTGCCACCGCGCACACCGTGGGCACCGGCATCGACAGCGCTCCCTTGGGCCCCTTTACCGTGACCTGCGACTTTTCCACGTTGACCGTGACTCCCGAGGGGAGCGGCACCGGTTTTTTTCCGATTCGAGACATGACGGGTTCCTCTTAGTGGCCTCTGGGCGGCCTCTGGGTTACCAAACTTCGCACATGACTTCGCCGCCGATGCCGCGCTTGCGGCATTCGACGTCGGTCAAAATTCCCTGCGATGTCGACACGATCGCGATGCCGTAGCCACCCAGCACGCGCGGCAGATCGCCGCGGTTCGAGTAGACGCGGCGGCTGGCCCGGCTGATGCGGCGCGCACCGTTCAGCACGCTCTCCTTCTCGCGCGTGTACTTCAAATAAACGCGCAGAATACCCTGGCGGTTGTCCTCGATGTACTTCACACCGCTCAAATAGCCCGCGTCGAGCAATAGCTTGCTCATCTGTGCTTTCACGCGCGAGGCCGGCACGTCGACGTACTTGTGCTTGGCACCGGCAGCGTTGCGCAACCGTGACAGATAATCGGCAATCGGATCAGTCATCATATGTCTGTCATTCTCCTGCGCGGATTGCGTCAATCCCTCTCCGCTCATTAGTCCTCGCGCGAAACATTTTTATCGCGCTGCGGAAATCGCGTCGAGCGCTCGACGCAATCCGCTCGTAGGGCGGAGATCGCTCGAGGCGATCCGCCCGAAACCTCTACCAGCTAGCCTTGACCACTCCGGGAACTTCACCCTGCAGGGCGAGATCGCGGAAGCAGATGCGACAGATACCGAAACGGCGCAAGTACGCCCGCGCGCGGCCGCAGCGATTGCAGCGGTGGTACCCGCGGACTCTGAATTTCGGGCGTCGCTTGGTCTGCGCGATCCAGGATTTCTTTGCCACGTTTCCCTTTCCTTCGAAGGAAGTGCGATCCGCTAGTTCTTGCGGAACGGCATCTTCATGTGCGTCAACAGCGCCAGCGCCTGTTCGTCGGTGCGCGCCGAGGTCACGATGGTGATGTCCATGCCGAAGACCTGCGCGATCTTGTCGTAATCGATCTCCGGGAAGATGATGTGCTCCTTGATGCCCAGCGTGTAGTTCCCACGTCCGTCGAAACCGCGCGTCGGCACGCCGCGAAAGTCGCGAATGCGCGGAAGCGACAGGTTGACGAGACGGTCGAAGAATTCGTACATGCGTTCGCCGCGCAGCGTCACCTTGCAGCCGATGGGCATGTTCTCGCGCAGCTTGAACGCGGCCACGGAGATGCGCGCGCGGTTCATGCGCGGCTTCTGTCCCGTGATCAGACCGAGATCGCTCATGGCGGAGTCGATAAGCTTGCCGTTCGCGACGGCTTCGCCCACGCCCATGTTGACCACGATCTTTTGCATGTGCGGGATCTCCATCGGGTTGGTGAACCCGAAGTCCTTCTTCAACGCCGGAACTACTTCTTTTTCGTAAAATTCTCTGAGTCGTGCCATCGCTATTCACCCGTGATCATTTCTTCGCACTCGCTGCACACGCGGACCTTCTTGCCGCTCGACAGCTTACCCGTGCGGGTACGCGTCGGCTTCCCGCACTTCGGACACACCAGCATGACGCTGGAGATATGCACCGACGCTTCCTTCTCGATGATGCCCCCGGGCTGCTGCGCCGACCGCTGCTTGGTGTGGCGCTTGACCATGCGGATCTTTTCAACGATCACGCGGTCCTTTTCGACCAACACCTTGATGACCTTGCCGGTCTTGCCCTTGTAATTGCCCGAGATCACTTTGACGGTATCGTTTTTGACGATGCTTCGCATGGATTCTCCAATCTCACAGCACTTCGGGTGCGAGCGAGATGATCTTCATGAACTTTTTCTCGCGCAGCTCGCGCGCGACGGGGCCGAAGATGCGCGTGCCGATCGGCTCCTGGTTGTCGTTGATGATGACGGCGGCGTTTTCGTCGAAGCGGATGAACGTGCCATCCTCACGGCGCGTCTCCTTCTTGGTGCGCACGACGACCGCCTTCGCCACCTGCCCCTTCTTCACCATTCCACCCGGGATCGCCATCTTCACCGAAACAGAGATGATGTCGCCGATGGCGGCGCTGTTCTTCTTCGTCGACCCGACCACCTGGATGCACTGCAAACTCTTCGCACCCGAGTTGTCGGCGACCTGAAGCATGGTCCGCATCTTGATCATGGTTCAACCTACCGGTTCTTTCCGATTCACACCCGATTACTTCGCGCGCTCGAGCACTTCGATGAGCCGCCAACGCTTGGTCTTGCTCAAGGGGCGCGTCGACATGACGACGACCTTGTCGCCGATGCCGGCCGTTTGCTCCTCGTCGTGCGCGTAGAGCTTGGTCGTGCGCTTGATGTACTTGCCGTACTGCGCATGCTTGACCAAGCGCTCCACCGTCACCACGATGGTCTTGTTCATCTTATTGCTGTGCACGACGCCGACGAAGGTCTTGCGGCCCGCCGGTCTCGTGCTCGTTGTCTTGTTTTCCGTCATCTCGTATACCTGCTTCGTCCGCGAACGCCTACTTGGCCTTCGCCTGCTTCTGCTTGATGATCGTCTTGGCGCACGCGATTTGCCGGCGCAGCGAGCGAATTTTCATAGGATCGTCGAGCTGTCGCAGCACGTGCTTGACGCGCAGGCCCGACATCTCGTCCACCAGCGTGTCGTGGTGAGCCTTGAGCTCGTCGACGGTCAGGTTCCGCATATCGAGGGCTTTCATCTCACTCCTCCACGTTACGCTGCACAAACTTGGTCTTGCACGGGAGCTTGGAGGCCGCTAGCTCGAGCGCGCGGCGCGCGACGTCGGGCGGAACGCCTTCCAGTTCGAACAACACGCGACCCGGCTTGACGACGGCGACCCAATACTCCGGGTTACCCTTGCCTTTGCCCATGCGCGTCTCGGCCGGCTTTACTGTGACCGGTTTGTCGGGAAACACGCGGATCCAAAGCTTGCCCACGCGCTTGATGTGGCGCGTGATGGCGACGCGCGCGGCTTCGATCTGGCGGTTGGTAATCCACTGCGGCTCCATCGCCTTCAAGCCGTACTCGCCGAATGCGATGCTGGATCCGCGCGTCGCTTGTCCGCCCATGCGGCCGCGCTGCTGCTTTCTGTGCTTGACGCGCTTCGGCATCAACATGGCTAGCGTCCCCCCTCGGTCGCCTTGGCCAGCGACTTCTTGAACTCGTCGGGGAAGATTTCACCCTTGTAGATCCACACCTTGACCCCGACGCACCCGAAGGTCGTGTGCGCGGTCCAGCGCGCGAAGTCAATGTCGGCGCGCAACGTGTGCAAGGGCACGCGGCCCTCGTGATATCCCTCGCGGCGCGCGATCTCGGCGCCGCCCAAGCGGCCCGAGCACTGCACCTTGATGCCTTGCGCGCCCATGCGCATGGCCGACGCGATGGTCTTCTTCATGGCGCGGCGGAACGCGACGCGCTGCTGGAGCTGGAGTGCGATGTGCTCGGCAACGAGCTGCGCGTTGAGCTCCGGCTTTTTCACGTCCTTGATGTTGATCTGCACTTCGCGGCCGCAACGCGCTTTAAGTTCTTCGCGCAGCTGGTCGACTTCCGAACCCTTGCGGCCGATGACCATGCCGGGACGCGCGGTAAAAATATTGACCGTCGCCTTACCGCCGGAGCGCTCGATCTCGATGCGCGCGACACCGGCCTTGAACAGGCGTCGCTTCACGTAGTTGCGAACCTTGATATCCTCGTCGAGCCACTTCGAGTACTCCTTCGATGAGAACCACCGCGAATCCCACGTGCGGTTGATCCCCAGTCGCAGGCCGACCGGATTCGTCTTCTGTCCCATTTACTTGGACCTCCGCGCGGCCGGTTTTTTCGCCGCTGCTGCCTGCTTCTTTGCAGGGGCCGGCCGCTTCGGCGCCGGCGCCGGCTGGCTGACCTTGGCTACTTCCAACAAGGTCACGATCACCTTGATGTGACTGCTCCGCTTGCGAATCCGGTACGCGCGTCCCTGCGCACGCGGACGGATGCGGTACATGGTACGTCCCTCGTCGACCAGGATCGTCTTGACGATCATGTCTTCCGCGGCGACCGAGCCGCCGTGCTTGACGACCAGGTTGTGCATAGCCGACTGAATGGTCTTGCGGACCGCGGCCGACGCCGCCCGCTTGGTGAAGCGCAGCGTGGTGAGCGCCGAGTCCACTTTCTGCCCGCGCACGAGGTCGGCCAGCTGCCGCACCTTGCGCGGCGGGTAGCCCACGTGTTTGGAGACTGCTGTCGCGTCCATCGTTCCGTCCTTAGCGCTCGCGAATGGAGCGGGCTATGCGCCCGGCTTCTTCGCCGCCTTTTCTTCCTTGGTCTTGAAAGTGTGGCCGCGGAACGTCCGCGTCAGCGAGAACTCGCCGACCTTGTGCCCCACCATGTTCTCCGTCACGTAGACGGGAATGAACTGTTTGCCGTTGTGCACGGCGAGCGTGTGTCCGACCATCTCGGGCGAAATCGTCGAACGACGCGCCCAGGTCTTGATGACTCGCTTCTCGCCGGTTTGATTCATCGACGTGATCTTGACCAACAAGCTCTCGTCGATGAAGGGACCCTTCTTAGTGCTTCTCGGCATGTCCGCCCCTTACTTTCCTTCGGTCAGCTTGTTGACGCGACGACGAACGATCAGTCGCGTGCTTGGTTTCTTGCGCTTGCGCGTCTTGCGCCCGTCGGGCAAACCCCACGGACTGCAGCCCGGACGCCCGCCGCTCGACTTGCCTTCGCCGCCACCCAGCGGATGGTCGACGGGGTTCATCGCAACACCGCGCACTTGCGGGCGCTTGCCGAGCCAGCGCGTGCGTCCCGCTTTCCCCGACACTACGTTCTCGTGGTCCAGATTTCCCACCTGGCCCACGCTCGCGTAGCATTCCTTGCGTACCATGCGCATCTCGCCCGACGGCAAACGCAAGGTCGCGTAATCGCCGTCCTTCGCCATCAACTGCGCGAACGATCCGGCCGAGCGCGCCATCTGGCCGCCCTTACCGGCGACGAGCTCGATGTTGTGCACCATCGTGCCGACCGGCACTTTCTCCAGCGGAAGCGCGTTCCCCGGCTTGATGTCGGCCTCGGGGCCGGCCAGGATGCGGTCGCCCACTTTGATCTCGTTGGGCGCGATGATGTAGCTCTTCTCGCCGTCGAGATAATGGAGCAGTGCCACGCGCGAGGTGCGGTTGGGGTCGTACTCGACCGACACCACCACGGCGGGAACACCGCGCTTGCGCCGCTTGAAATCGACGACGCGGTACAGCCGCTTGTGGCCGCCGCCGCGGCGGCGCGCCGTCTGCCGGCCGACGTTGTTGCGCCCACCCGTCTTGGCGAGGGGCTCGAGCAGCGACTTCTCCGGCTCGGTCGTCGTGATATCCGCAAAGTCCGACACGGTGCGGTAGCGCAGCGTCGGCGTAATCGGATTGAACTTCTTGATACCCATCGCGAACCTTCCCTAGACGATGTCGAACGCCTCGATGTTCTGGCCTTCGTGCAGCGTCACGTACGCCTTCTTCCACGATGCGCGCAGTCCGCTGTAGCGGCCCGCGCGATTCATGGCCACCGACTTCTTGCCGGCATAGACGGCCGTGCGCACGTCCTTCACCTTCACGTTGAACAACTTTTCGACCGCTTCCTTGATCTCGCGCTTGTTGGCCTTGCGGTTCACGCGGAACACGTAGCGGTTCTTCAATTCCTTCATTTCCGCGCCCTTCTCGGTGAGCATGGGGCGCTCGATGATGAAGCGAACGTCGCGCTCTCTCATGACGCGTACACCTCTTCCATGCGGCGCAGCGCGTCGCTGGTGACGACGATCTTGTCGGCCCACACGACGTCGTAGGTGTTGACCTTGTCGGCCGCGGTCAAACGCACGCCGGCGACGTTGCGCGCCGACTTCAAGGTGGCTGCGGTGGCCTTGTCGAGCACCACCAGCGTCTTCTTGCGCGGATACGCGTCCATGTTCTTGAGCACGCCCGCGAACGTCTTGGTCTTGGGTGCCTCGAAGGCCAGCGACTTGATCACCAGTACGTCGCCGCTTTGCGCGCGGCTGGTGAGCGACGACTTCAACGCCACGCGCTTGACCTTCTTGTTGAGCTTCACGCGGTGCTCGCGCGGGTGCGGGCCGAACACGGTTCCGCCGCCGCGCCACAAGGGCGAGCGAATGGTGCCCGCGCGCGCGCGGCCGGTGCCCTTTTGTTTCCACGGCTTCTTGCCGCCGCCGGCCACGTCGGAGCGCTCCTTGGTGTTGACCGTGCCCTGGCGCTGGTTCGCGAGATACGCGACCACCGCTTCGTGCACGGCGAACTCGTTGATCTCCGCCTCGAACAGGCTCTTGGGAAGATCGACGGTTCCGGCGCTCGCGCCGTCTTTGTCGAAGATGTTCGCCTTCGCCATGATGATTCCTACTTCGCGTCCGAGCGAACGAACACGATGCCGTTGTTCGCGCCCGGGATGCTGCCCTTGATGAAGAGCAGGTTGTTTTCCGCGTCGATCTGCACCAGCGTCAGGTTGCGCGTGGTGCGAGGGACCCCGCCCATACGGCCGGGCAAGCGCTTGCCCGGAAAAATGCGCGACGGAAAGGCCGACGCGCCCACCGAGCCGGGCTCGCGATAGTTCTTGTTGCCGTGCGTCTTGCGGCCGCGCTGAAAGTTGTGCCGCTTGATGGTGCCGGTGAAGCCGCGGCCCTTCGAGGTGCCGGTGACGTGCACGATCTTCGTGCCCTCGAACGCTTTGACGTCGATCGCATCGCCGACCTTGAACGCGGTCGGATCGTCGACGCGCACTTCGCGCAGCACGCGGCGCGGTCCCACGTTCGACTTCTTCAGGTGGCCGAACTCCGCCTTGGTCATGCGCGACTCGCGCGTCTCGTCGAAACCGATTTGAATCGCCGTGTAGCCCTCTTTGTCCTTGGTCTTCACCTGGACGATGGGGCACGGACCCGCTTCGATCACGGACACGGGCACCACTTTGCCCGACTCCTCGAAGATCTGCGTCATTCCAAGTTTTCTACCGATGATCATCATCTTGTTCTTCTCCGACTATTGGTGCGGTCGTGGCGTGGAGCTTCGATGGGCTCGACGCGATTTCCGCAGCGCGATATCACACCATATTGTTTCTCGCGCGAGGACATGAGCGGAGAGCCATCGAGGCTCCGCGCCTGTCCGAAGTACCTATGTCTTGATCTCGATATCGACTCCCGCCGGCAGCACGAGCTTCGTCAAATCATCGATGGTCTGCTGCGTGGTGTGCGTGAGATCGATCAGTCTCTTGTGAATACGGATCTCGAACTGCTCCCGCGACTTCTTGTTGACGTGCGGCGAGCGCAACACGGTGTACACCGAGCGGCGCGTCGGAAGCGGGATCGGTCCGATCACACGGGCACCCGTGCGCCGCGCGGTGCGGACGATGTCGTCCGTAGTGCGATCCAGCGTCGCGTGCTCGTACGCCTTGAGCTTGATTCGGATTCTTTGGCCTTCCAACGTTCGCTCCTTACTTGATGATCTCGGTGACCACACCCGCGCCCACTGTGCGTCCGCCCTCGCGGATCGCAAACCGCAACTCCAGATCCATCGCGATCGGCGTGATCAGCTCGATCTCCATCTCCACGTTGTCGCCCGGCATCACCATCTCGGTCCCCGCCGGCAACGTCGCCACTCCCGTCACGTCCGTCGTCCGAAAATAAAACTGCGGACGGTAGCCATTGAAAAACGGCGTGTGGCGGCCACCCTCTTCCTTCGTCAGGATGTACGCCTTCCCCTTGAACTTCGTGTGCGGCGTAATGCTCTTCGGGGCCGCCAGCACCATCCCGCGCTCGATGTCGTCTTTCTCCAGACCGCGCAGCAACAGCCCCACGTTGTCCCCCGCTTCCGCCACGTCCAACAGCTTGCGGAACATCTCCACTCCCGTCACCACCGTGTCCGCCGTGTCCTTGATCCCCACGCGCTCCACCTTGTCCCCCACCTTCACCACACCGCGCTCGATACGGCCCGTCGCCACTGTCCCGCGGCCCGTGATCGAGAACACGTCTTCCACCGGCATCAAAAACGGCTTGTCCTTCTCCCGCTTCGGCGTCGGGATGTAATCGTCGACCGCCTTCATCAGCTCCAGAATCGGCTTCCCACTCGCCTCGTCATCCCCCTCCATCGCCTTCAACGCACTCCCCCGGATGATCGGAATGTCGTCCCCCGGAAACTCGTAGCTCGACAAAAGCTCGCGAACTTCCAGTTCAACCAGATCCAACAGCTCCGCGTCGTCCACCATGTCCACTTTGTTCAGGAACACCACCATGTACGCCACGTTCACCTGCCGCGCCAGCAACACGTGCTCCCGCGTCTGAGGCATCGGACCGTCGGCGGCACTCACCACGAGGATGGCACCGTCCATCTGCGCGGCACCCGTGATCATGTTCTTCACGTAGTCCGCGTGGCCCGGGCAGTCCACGTGCGCGTAGTGGCGCTTCTCCGTCTCGTACTCCACGTGTGCGGTCGCGATTGTGATCCCGCGCGCGCGCTCTTCCGGAGCCTTGTCGATCTGATCGTAGGCCACGAACTTCGCCTTACCCGTGCGCGCCAACACCTTCGTGATCGCCGCCGTCAACGTCGTCTTGCCGTGGTCGACGTGTCCGATCGTCCCCACGTTCACGTGCGGCTTGTTTCTGTTGAACTTCTCCCTGGCCATCTCGATCCTCCTACCTAGCGCCGGGTTGGCGACTAGCTGGCGACTTTACCTTGGAACTTGCTGATGATTTCCTCGGCGACGCTCTTCGGCGCCGGCTCGTAGCACGCGAACTGCATCGTGTATACGGCACGGCCCTGCGTCAGCGAGCGCAGCGTGGTCGCGTAGCCGAACATTTCGGCGAGCGGCACACGCGCGGTGATGACCTGTGCTTCGGCGCGCTGCGTCATGCCGCCGATCTTGCCGCGACGCGAGCTCAAATCGGAGATCACGTCGCCCATGTAATCCTTCGGAACGACGACTTCGACATCCATGATGGGCTCCATCAACACCGGATTGGAGCGGCGCATCGCTTCTTTGAATGCTATCGACGCGGCCATCTGGAACGCGATTTCGCTCGAGTCCACTTCGTGGTAGGAACCATCGGTGAGCTGCACCTTGACGCCGACCACCGGGTAGCCCGCCAACACACCGGTGCTGAGCGCACCCTTGAGTCCCTTCTCCACCGCCGGCACGTACTCGCGCGGCACGGTTCCACCGATAACCTTGTTCTCGAAGATGAAATCTTCTTCGCCGCCGACGATGGGCTCGGCCTTGATCCACACGTGACCGTACTGGCCGCGGCCGCCGGACTGCTTGATGAACTTGCCTTCGGCTTCGACGGCCTTACCGAACGCTTCCTTGTAAGCGACCTGCGGACGGCCGACGTTCGCGGCCACCTTGAACTCGCGCATCATGCGGTCGACCAAAATTTCCAAGTGCAACTCGCCCATGCCGGCGATGAGGGTCTGTCCCGTCTCTTCGTCGGTGCGAACCTGGAAGGTCGGGTCCTCGTCGGATAGCTTGATGAGCGCCTCCGACAGTTTTTCCTGGTCGGCCGTGGTCTTGGGCTCGATAGCCACCGACAACACCGGCTCGGGGAAATGCATGCGCTCGAGCACGACGGGGTTCTTGACGTCGCACAGCGTGTCGCCGGTGCGCGCGTCGCGCAGCCCGATCACCGCACAGATGTCACCGGCGTAGACGTCCGGTATTTCTTCGCGCTTGTCGGCGTGCATTTGCATTAGACGGCCGATGCGCTCCTTCTTGCTCGTGGTCGAGTTCATCACCGTGTTGCCCTGCGCGAGCACACCGCTGTAGACGCGGATGTAGGTGAGCTTGCCGACGTGCGGGTCGGTCATGATCTTGAAGACCAACGCCGAGAAGGGCTCCTTCTCGTCGGCTTTGCGGGTCATGGTTTCGGTGCTGTAGAGATCGTGTCCGGTGACGGCAGGGATATCGGCGGGAGACGGGAGCAGTGCCACGACGGCGTCGAGCACGCGCTGGACGCCCTTATTCTTGAACGCCGAGCCGCACATGACGGGCACGAACTTGCCCTGCAGCATGGCCTTCTTCATCGCGCGACGCAGTGTCTCCTGCGCGCCTTCGCCTGAATCCAAAAACTGCGACATCAACTCGTCGTCGAAGTCGGAGAGATTCTCCACCAGCTTGGCGCGGTACTCCTTCGCCAAGGGGAGCAGATCGTTGGGGATTTCGTGCTCGTCGTACGTCATCCCCTTGGTGTTGTCGTGATAATAGAACGCCTTCATGCGCACCAGGTCGACGATGCCGTTGAAGAGCTCGCCTGCACCCAGGGGGAGTTGAATCGGCACCGCGTTGGCACCCAAACGGTCGTGCATCATCTGCACGACGTTCAAGAAGTCGGCGCCGGCGCGGTCCATCTTGTTGACGAACGCGATGCGCGGGACACCGTACTTGTCGGCCTGGCGCCACACCGTCTCCGATTGCGGCTCTACTCCACCCACCGCGCAAAAAACCGCGATGGCTCCGTCCAGGACGCGCAGACTGCGCTCGACTTCCGCCGTGAAGTCGACGTGTCCCGGAGTGTCGATGATGTTGATGCGAACTTCTTCGCCCTTGCTGTTCTTCCACGACGCGGTGGTGGCAGCGGACGTAATGGTGATGCCGCGTTCGCGCTCCTGCACCATCCAGTCCATGATGGTGGTGCCTTCATGGACCTCTCCCAGCCGGTGCGTCTTCCCCGTATAAAAGAGGATGCGCTCCGTCATAGTGGTCTTACCGGCATCGATGTGCGCCATGATGCCGATGTTGCGTACGCGATCTAACGGTATCTTCCTGGCCATGCTGCTGACTCACTCGCACCGCCCGTGGCGGCGCGCAATCCAACCCCGCACCCGGCGGGGTTTGCTTCGAGAAACAGCCTCCGAAGAGGCTTGGGTTGACTATTTGAGGCCCGGATAACTCGTGGACAACCGGTCACCGGGGTAAAGGTTCGCGCGGGCGCTGGCCCGCTTCCAAACCGTCCGTAGGATTACCAGCGGAAGTGCGCGAAAGCCTTGTTGGCCTCCGCCATCTTGTGGGTGTCTTCCTTCTTCTTGACGGACGGGCCCTCGTTACGCGAGGCCTGCATGAGCTCGTTCGCGAGCCGCTCGGCCATGGTCTTTTCCGACCGCAGGCGCGAGTAGCTCGTGATCCATCGCATCGCGAGAGCCACTCGACGGGTCGCGCGCACTTCGGTGGGCACCTGGTAGGTGGCACCGCCCACGCGACGCGACGAGACTTCCAACGACGGACGCACGTTATCGATGGCCTTCTTGAAGATCTCGATACCGCGCTGCCCGCTCTTTTGCTCGATCATGTCAAAACAGTCGTACACGATCGCCTCGGCAGTCGATTTCTTGCCTCGGCGCATGATGTAATTGACGAAGCGCCCGACCATCACGTCGTTGTACTTGGGGTCGCCGGCGTATTCCTTCGTCCTCGATCGCTTTCGTCTCGACATGTATTCTTTTCCTCCGCGCTACTTGGACGCGGCTTTGGGACGCTTGGCCCCGTACTTGGAACGGCTCTGACGACGGCCTTCCACACCCGAGGTGTCGAGCACGCCACGAATGATGTGGTAGCGCACGCCGGGCAGATCCTTCACGCGGCCGCCGCGAATCAGCACAATGGAGTGTTCCTGGAGGTTGTGCCCTTCGCCCGGAATGTAAGCCGTGACCTCGATGCCGTTCGTCAAACGAACGCGCGCCACTTTACGCAGCGCCGAGTTCGGCTTCTTCGGCGTTTGCGTGTACACGCGCGTGCATACGCCGCGCTTCTGCGGACACGCCGCCATGGCCGGGGTCTTCGAGCGGACCGGCTTTTCGATCCGACCGCGTCGAATCAGCTGATTAATTGTGGGCACACGTCCTCCGTCTTCGACGTAAAGCTCCCCCTGCTTCCAGGGCGGGTGTGGATAACTCCACCGCTGGCGCCGATGCCAGGAGCCTAAGTGTTTTAATTATCGGTGGTTACCAGACTTCCGGGTAAGGAAGTGAGGGAGCCGCGAACTCGGAACTGTAGCGGCTCCCGCAAATGCTGTCAAGCCCCTTTTCGGCCGTAACCGCCTACTTCTCCGCTGTTTCCTTCCCGCTGGCCGACATCGGCTCGTCCTGCAAATCGTCGATATCGTCCAACGTCGCTTCCGGCTCGACCACGCCCACGAACTCGTCGTCGTCGTCCGCCGGAGCCAGCTCGATGTGGTCGTAGTCCTTCACACCGGTGCCGGCCGGGATCAAGTGCCCGATGATGACGTTCTCCTTGAGGCCCAGGAGCCGGTCGCGCTTTCCGCGCACGGCCGCGTCGGTCAAAACGCGGGTGGTCTCCTGGAAGCTCGCAGCCGAGAAGAAGCTCTCGGTCGAGAGCGACGCCTTCGTGATACCGAGCAGCATCGGCTTGAAGGTCGCGGGCTTGCCGCCCGATGCCATGATGCGCTCGTTCTCCTCGCGGAAGACCGCCTTGTCCATCAAGTCGCCCTCGAGGAACATAGTGTCACCCGGGTCTTCGACCTGAACCTTCTGCAGCATCTGGCGCACGATCACTTCGATGTGCTTGTCGTTGATACCCACACCCTGGAGTCGGTAGACCTCCTGGATGCCGTTCACCAGATATTCCTGGGCGGCGTTCACACCCCGGATGGCGAGAATGTCGAACGGGTTCACCGGACCCTCGGTCAGGTTGTCGCCGGCTTCGACGCGATCGCCTTCGTACACGCGCAGGTGTTTGCCCTGCGGGATGATGTAGTTGCGCTCGTCCAGGTTCTCGTTCTTGATGATGATCTTGCGCATACCGCGCGTGATCGGACCGAACTCGACCGTGCCGTCGATTTCGGAAACCACCGCGGACTCCTTGGGCTTGCGCACTTCGAACAGTTCCGCCACGCGCGGAAGCCCGCCGGTGATGTCACTGGTCTTCGCGGTCTCGCGCGCGATCTTGCACAGCGTGTCGCCCGCGAGAACTTCCTGCCCATCCTTCACCAACAGCTGCGCGCCGGTCGGGATGATGAAGTGACCGACCACCTCGCCCTTGGCATCCAACACGTGGATGTGCGGGTGCTGCTTCTTGTCGCGGTCTTCGATGACCACCATCTGCATCTTGCCGGTCTTCTCGTCGATCTTCTCGCGGAGTGTCACGTCGAGCGTCAAATCGCTGAAGCGAATGAAGCCCGCCTTGTCGGACAAGATGACGTCCGAGTACGGATCCCACGTGTAGATGACGGCACCCGGCTCGACTTGCTGGTTCTCGGTCACCTGCAGCTCGGCGCCGTACGGCACGCCGAAACGCGAACGAACGCGATCGCCTTCGTCGAGCAACAAGAACTCGCTCTTACGAGAGATGACGATGTCGCGGCCCGTGCGCCCGTGCACGGTGCGCAGACCCTTGAAGGTCGCCTTGCCTGGATACTTGACGGTCTTGCGCGTCTGCTCCGCGATACGACCGGCGACGCCACCGATGTGGAAGGTTCGCAGGGTGAGCTGTGTACCCGGTTCGCCGATCGACTGCGCCGCGATGACACCCACCGCCTCGCCCTTGTCGACCAAGCGGCCGGTGGCGAGGTTGGTGCCGTAGCACAAGGCGCAAACACCGCGCTTGGCTTCGCAGGTGAGCACGCTGCGAATCTTGACGTGCTCCACACCGCGGTCTTCGATCAACGCCGACAAATCCCACGTCAGTATCTCGTTGGCCTCGACGATCACGTCGCCGGTGATGGGGTCGAGGACGTCGTCGACCGTGACGCGGCCGCGAATGCGGTCCGACAACGATTCGATGATTTCCTCGCCTTCTTTCAAGGCGGCGATGTCGATGCCCATGATGGTGCCGCAGTCCGGCGCGGTGATGATGACGTCCTGCGCCACGTCAACCAGTCGACGCGTGAGGTAACCGGCGTCCGCGGTCTTGAGCGCGGTGTCGGCCAGACCCTTGCGGGCACCGTGCGTCGAAATGAAGTACTGCAACACGGACAAGCCTTCCAAGAAGTTGGCGACGATCGGCATCTCGATGATTTCGCCGATCTGACCGGTGATCTTCTTTTGCGGCTTCGCCATCAAGCCGCGCATGCCGGCCAGCTGGCGCACCTGATCCTTGCTACCGCGCGAGCCCGAGTCCGACATCATGAAGATGGGATTGAAGCCGTCGCGGTCCTTGCGCAACGCCTCCATCATCAATTCGCCGACTTCGTTGGTGGCGCGCGTCCAGGTGTCGATGACCTTGTTGTAGCGCTCGCCGTCGGTGATGTCGCCTTCCTCGTACTGCTTGACGATGTGGGCGACGTCCTTGGTGGCGCGCGTAATCACGGCCAGCTTGCCCGGCGGCACCACCAAATCGTCCATGCCGACGGTCAGACCACTCTTGGTCGCGAAACCGAAGCCCGCGTCCTTCAAGTCGTCCAAAAAGCCGATGGTCTTTTCGAGACCGAGCCGGTCGAAGGCCTCCCCGATCAACGCGGCCAAGCCCTTCTTGTCCAGCACATCGTTCTTGTAGCGTAGCTCCGCGGGGATGATGCGGTTGAAGAGCACACGACCGACGGTGGTCTCCACCAGCTTGCCTTCCCACCGCAGGCGGATGCGCGCGTGCAAGTCGACGCGGTTGTCCTCGTGCGCCAGCACGACCTCGTCCATGGAGTAGAAGGCCTTGCCTTCGCCGCGCGCGCCCGACTTCGCCATGGTGAGGAAGTAGGCGCCGATAACCATATCCTGCGACGCCACCGCGAGCGGCTTGCCGTTCGCGGGCGACAGAATGTTGTGCGCGGACAGCATGAGCGTGCGCGCTTCCAGCTGGGCCTCGTACGACAACGGGACGTGCACGGCCATTTGGTCGCCGTCGAAGTCCGCGTTGAAGGCGGCGCACACGAGCGGGTGCAGTCGAATGGCCTTGCCTTCGACCAGCACCGGCTGGAACGCCTGAATGCCGAGGCGGTGCAGCGTGGGCGCGCGGTTCAAGAGCACCGGGTGCTCTTGAATAATTTCTTCGAGAATGTCCCAAACTTCCGGCGACTCTTGCTCGACGAGCTTCTTCGCACTCTTCACCGTCTGCACGTAGTTCTTCTCTTCGAGCTTGCGAATGATGAACGGCTTGAAGAGCTCGAGCGCCATG
>JAICFA010000019.1 GCA_025923935.1 Candidatus Krumholzibacteriia bacterium | reverse complement strand
TGACCGGCGTCAACCAAGGCAAGAACCTGGAGGTGCTGCCTTACGTGCTCGCGAGCCAATCGAGCGAACTCGCCGGAGCCAACGACGCCACCTTCGACTGGCAGAACGACGATCCCGCCGGTGAAGCCGGAGTGGGCGTGAAATACGGCGTGACGCCGAATCACACCCTCGACTTTACCTACAACCCGGACTTCAGCCAGATCGAGTCGGACGCGACGCAAATCGATGCCAACCGTACCTTCGCGCTGTTCTATCCGGAGAAGCGCCCGTTCTTTCTGGAAGGCGCGGACATGTTCGACAGCAACATGGACATCGTGTACACGCGCTCCCTCAACGACCCCGAGCTGGCCGGCAAGTTCACCGGCAAGTCGGGAAAGAACACGGTCGCATTCATCAGCGCGTGGGACGAGACCTCGCCCTACATCGTTCCCTTCGAGGAGCAGAGCCTGGGTGCGGCCGGCACGAACACCTATTCGAACATTCTGCGCGTCAAGCGCGACATGATGAAGGACTCGTACCTAGGCTTGATGGCCACCGACCGCCGCGAAGCCGATGGCGACGGATCCAACTCGACTTTCGGCGGCGACGCGCAGATTCGCTTCAACGAAAACCTCCGTGTCGACGCCCAGGTAATGGGCAGCTATACCCGCGAGCCCAACGACTCCACCATGTCGGCGGGCTTTCCGCTGATCAATTTCGGCGACCAGGGCCAGTACGACTCGTATTTCAACGGCGAGGAGTTCGCGGGCTTCGGCTCGGAAGTCGACTTGGTCCGCAGCGGGCGCCACTACAACGCCAATCTGTGGTACGACGACTATTCCCCTACGTTTCGCGCGGAAAACGGCTTCGTCACCCAGAACGATTACCGGCTGCTGGGATTGTGGAACGGCTACATGTTCCAAATCGAGAACAACGCGATTTTTGAGCGTATCGAGCCGAGTGTGGAGGCCGCACGCAAGTACAACTACGACGGTGAATTCAAAGACACCTGGGTCATGCCGCAGTTGTGGTTCCGCTTCAAGAAGCAGACCTACCTGTGGAACGGCTATTTGTGGAGCGAAGAACGCTTCGCCGGAACGCTCGTCGAAGGCATTCGGCGCTGGTCGTGGGACATCGATTCCAACTTCAGCAAGTATCTGTCCGCGGGCATGTACGGCAACCTCGGCCATTCGGTGGTGCGCGACCGCAGCAATCCGCGCCTGGGAGATGAGTGGAGCTATGGCGTGTACCTCTATATGAAGCCGTTTTCCCAGCTACGCTTCGACGTCACCTACGATTCCTTTCAGCTGGACGAGCTCGACGGCGGCGCGCGCATCTTCGACACCTTCGTGACCCGTGGGAAGCTGACGTATCAGTTCACCAACAAGTTGTTCTTGCGCGTGATCGGTGAGTACGTCGACGACACCGAGTCGGTGCAGGTCGACCCGCTTTTGAGCTATAAGATCAACCCGTTTACCGTGTTCTTCTTGGGCTCGTCGCACGGCTTCGACAACTACGAAGACGATCCGTCGACCACCCCCATCGAAATCGCGCAACCGGGCTACAAGCAGACCGAGCGGCTCTTTTTCGTGAAGTTCCAATACCTGTTCCGCGTGTAGCGAGGTCGATCATGCCGGCACCACGAGTACTTCGCGGCGTGCTAGTGGGCGCGCTGTGCGCCCTTCTCCTTCCGATGCTGGCGCGCGCCGCCGGCGGCGCCGACGAGCTCGTTGGTTTGTGGAAAGCGAAGCGCAACTTCGGACCTGAGGCGCGCGGCCCGCTCGTGCTGTCGAAGGGCACGAGCGGCTGGACCGCCGATTTTCTCGGCCGCACGATCCCGGTGCATCACGACGGAGCGGAGATCTCCTTCGACCTCGGAAGCGAAGGACGCTTTCGCGCGCCGCTCGACAAAAACGGGCGCCCGCTTCGCGGGCATTGGATTTCGCCCAACTCCGTGATCAGCGGCGGCAAAGAAGCATCGCCGGTGTTGCTCTCGGCCGATGGTGCCAACCGCTGGCGCGGTGTGGTCACTCCGCGCGACGACACCTTCACCCTGTATCTCGTGCTGCAAACTCGCGCGGACGGGACCGTGGGCGCGTTCATTCGCAACACCGAGCGTAACATCGGACGCTGGTACGACGTCGACCACGTGGTGCGCCGCGAAAATACGGTGGAGCTGGTGGGAAAGTGGTTCGGTCAGGGCGACGAGCGCGTCTTGTTGTCGGGCCCGTACGATCCTGAAACCGGGCGGCTCACCCTCACGCTCCCGGGGCGTGGTGGCGCGTATGATTTCGAGCGGGACGACGACGCGCGCAGCGGATTCTATCCGCGCGGACGAAACCCGGAGCGCTACGTTTATCGCCCGCCGCTCGCGCGCGACGACGGCTGGGCCACCGGCGACGTCAAGGATGTCGACATCGACCGCGCCGGCGTCGAAAAGTTCATCCAGCTCGTCATCGACACCCCCATCGAGTCCATGCGCACCCCGATGGTCGAAGGCGTGCTGGTGGCGCGCCACGGCAAGCTCGTCCTCGAAGAATATTTTTACGATGAGCACCGCGACAAACTGCACGACACGCGCTCCGCAGCCAAGAGCCTGACTGCGGTAGTGGTGGGCGCGGCCATGCAAGCGGGCGCGCCCCTCGCGCCGTCCACGCCCGTGTATCAGATCATGAATGGCGGCCAATTTCCCGGCGGCCTCGATCTGCAGAAACGCTCTATGACTCTGGAGCATCTGTTGACGATGTCGTCGGGCTTTTATTGCGACGATACCGACGAGAATGCGCCCGGCAACGAAGACAAGATTCTCGAACAGACTGAGGAGCCCGACTATTACCGGCTGGCCCTGGGCTTGCCGATGGCGTCCGCGCCGGGCGAGAAAGCGGTGTATTGCAGCATCAATCCGCACCTCGCGCTGGGCGTGGTGGCGGCCGCGACCAACGAGTTTGCACTCGATACGTTCGACCGCCTGGTCGCCGCACCCATGAAATTCGGGACCTACGCGTGGGGCCTGGACCCTGTAGGACATCCCTACGGCGGCGGCGGCGTGAGATTGCTGCCGCGCGATTTCATGAAGATCGGGCAGCTCATGCTCGACGACGGCGTGTGGCAGGGAAAACGAATCCTGAGCAAGGACTTCGTGGCGGCGTCATCGTCGTCGCTGTACCACCTGCGCAACGTGACGTACGGCTACTATTGGTGGGTGATCGATTATCCCTACAAAAATCGTACGGTGCGCGCGTACTACGCGGCGGGCAACGGCGGCCAGTCGGTGGTAGTCATCGACGAGCTCGACCTCGTGATCGCGGTGTACGCCGCCAACTACGCCGAGCGCGCCATGTTCCAAGTGGGCGCGTACATTCCCAATTACATTCTGCCGTGCGTGAGAGAAAAGGGCGACGACGCCACGGTGCCGGTGAGCTGGCAGGATTTCAAGAGTCCCTACGGACGATCCGAGGTGAACGGGCCGGTCAAGCCGAAGAGCTAGCGCATACTCACCCACACCGACTTCTTCTCCAGATACATATCGAGCGCTTGCGCTCCCAGCTCGCGCCCGAAGCCGCTCTCCTTATAGCCGCCGAACGGCGACGCGGGGTGATACACGTTGTACGTGTTGATCCAAACCGTGCCCGCCTTCAGTGCTGCGGCGACGCGGTGCGCGCGGCCGGTGTCTTGCGTCCACACTCCGGACGCGAGACCATAGGCGCTCTCGTTGGCGACCTTTACCGCTTCGTTTTCGTCGTCGAACGGAATCACGCACAGCACCGGGCCGAAAATCTCTTCGCGCGCCACCGAGAGATCGTTGGTCACCGCGGTCAGCACGGTGGGCTCGAGGTAGAATCCCTTGCCGTTGACACTGGCCGCCTTGCCGCCGATCGCCACCTGGGCGCCTTCGCGCACGCCGTCTTCCACGCGGCGCAAGATCGAGTCGCGATGCGCGCGCGATACTTGCGGGCCCAGGCGCGTCTTGTCGTCGAGCGGGTCCCCGGGCGTGTAGCGCGCCATCTTCGATTTCACCAGCTCGACGAATTCATCGTGTACCCGGCGCTCGACGAACAAGCGCGAGCCGGCTGCGCACACCTCCCCCTTGTTGTAGAAAATACCGCTGCACGCGCCGTTGGCGGCGGCATCCAGCTTGGCGTCCGCGAAAACGATGTTGGGCGACTTCCCACCCAGTTCGAGGGAGATGCGCTTGATGGTACCCGCCGCGGAACGCATCACCGTGCGCCCCACTTCGGTGGAGCCGGTGAACGCGATCTTGTCGACACCCTTGGCTTCCAACAACGCCTGGCCCGCCACTGAGCCGCGCCCCGGTACCACGTTCACTACACCCGCGGGAATGCCGGCCTCGAGACACAACGCACCCAACTTGAGCGCGGTGAGCGGCGTCAGCTCGGAGGGTTTAATGACCGCGGCGCACCCCGCCGCCAACGCCGGTGCCAGCTTCCACACCGTCAACAGCAGCGGAAAGTTCCACGGGATGATCATCCCCACCACACCGACCGGCTCGCGCAGCGTGTAGTTCAAAAAGCCGGGCACGACGGGAATGGTTTCCCCTTCCAGCTTGTCGGCCCAGCCGGCGTAGTAGCGAAACAGACTCGCTACAAACGGCACTTCGATCTTCGCCGATTCGAAGATCGGTTTGCCTTGGTTCATCGTCTCCAGACGCGCGATTTCGGCAGCGTCGCGCTCGACCAAGTCCGCTACTTTCCACAAGAGCTTGGCGCGTGCGCCGCCGTCGAGCTTGCTCCACGGACCAGAGTCGAAGGCGGCGCGCGACGAAGCGACCGCGGCCGCGACGTCCTGCGGTGTCGCGGTGGCTACATCGCACAGCGGTTCCTCGCTGGCGGGATTGATCAGGGTGGTGTGCGAGCGGTCGGAGGCAGCGACCCACTCGCCGTTGATGAGAAGCTGAGTGTGTTTGATGTCCATGGGGACATCTTAACCCCATCGTTACTTCAAGAGAACCATCTTCTTGGTTTGCACGAATCCTTCCGCCGCGAGCCGGCAGAAGTACACCCCGCTCGCCACCGGCTCGAGGTGCGCGTCGCGGCCGTCCCACGCGACGCGGTGCTCGCCCGCCGGCTTGGACCCGCTCACCAGTGTCACCACTTCGCGGCCGCGCACGTCGTAGATAATCAGCGTCACGCGCGACGCGCGCGGCAAATCGTACGCAATCGTGGTCGATGGGTTGAAAGGGTTGGGACGGTTGTCGTGCAAAGCGAAGCGCGTCGGTACCGTCTTGGGCGCGGGACCGTCGGTGGTGCGCGGCCGTATCGCGAGCTCGATCGGGACGACGACGGCGGGACGGACGGGATCGTTGCTGCGCACCTCGATGCGTGCGAAGTAGCGCGCGTCAGTGAGTGCCGCAGCGTTGAAGGTGACCGCGACGTCGACGCTGCCGCCTTCCGGAATCGACGCATTCAACCAATCGACGCTCAACCACGCCGGCGGTGCAATGAATTCGATCGCGTACTGGTCGGCGACGCGCGCGGGGTCGGCAAAGGCAGCACCGCTGCCCGCGTCGCCCAGTCCCATGGTCTCGTCCGGGCTTTCGATGCCGAATCCTTGCGGCGCTTGCGGCGCAGCCAGGTACTGAAAACGAATCGCGTTGGTCCGTTCGTAGAACACGACTTCGAAGGTGGCGCGCTGCGCGCTTCCGGCGATGGCCACATCGCGATACTCGATCACGAAGCGGCGATCGGGGGCCGCGCCGGTAGTGAGATAACGAATCGATCCGCCCGCAGTGGCATCCAAGTTGAGCGCGTACGGCGCGATCGCGCCCGCAAAGAAATCGGCGACGGGAACGTCGACGGGAAACGAAAAGCTGCTTCCATTGAAGCTCTGCCACCCATCCGCACCCACGCCGATCGTCGTGAACGGAACTCCGTAATAGGTAAAGGTGAAGCCGAGGGGAATGTTCTCGGCGAAGCCGTGGTTCGAAAGTGCGATCACCGTTCCCCCGGCGGCATCGATCCACTCGAAGGGCGGACCGCCGGGCTCGGTGTTGTCCTCCCAGCGATATCCGAAGAAGTCGGGGCCTCCGCCCGCGAGTGCCGGATTCGCATCGCGCGCACCGCTCGTCGACAGGACGACGTCGAGCGTGGAACCGCCCGCGTTTCTGACCGTGAGCGTTTTCGTCGAGGATTCTCCCGTGGCCAGCGTATCGGCGAGTGTCGCCGGTTCCACCGCGACCACCGGTGCCGGCAATCCCTCGCCGATTACCACTACAGTAGCGGCCGGTTCATCCGGGTCGTCGCTCATTATAGAGAGCGACGCCACGCGGCTGCCGACGGCCACCGGTTTGAATGAAACCGCGAGTGCCAACGTCTCGGCGGGAGCGAGTGCGAACGACGAATGATCGGCGAAGAAATCCGCCAGCGTGGATTGGACGCTGGCCACGTGCAACGTGTCGGTCCCGCCGTTTGCGACCCGCAGCAAATCGCCGGCGATCCCGCCCACGAACAACGGCGCGAAGCGCATCACGCGCGTCGCCAGCTGCACGTCGGGTGCCGCGGCGACGTTCAGTCGCGCCGGCACGACCACTTCCGGTACCAACGGATCGTTCCCCGCCACCACGACCTGGGCATCGTGCACGCCTTCCAAACCCGACGCGTCGAAAACGATGTCAACTTGGGCGGCGGCCCCGGCCGCTACGGTGCCGGCTCCCGGCGTCACGCGCGCCCACGACGGCGACAGCCCCAATGCCGCCAGGAATGCAGCGAGAATGTTCAAGCTCGCCTGGTTGTCGATATAAGCTCCCTGCCATCCCGAATACAGCAAGTAGTAGAGCCGCCGTCCACCGCCGAGGTTGAACGCGCGCTGATAGTCGCTATTGGTGTCGATGGCGAACTGGTGGCTGGCCGCGGCGTTCTCCTGCACGATGATCATGTGATTCACCGACGGATCGTCTTCTGCCGCGTGGTGGACGCGCTTCACGAACGCCGTGAAATCGAAGCCGGCCGCGCGCGCCTGCAAAACCGCACCGTCGACAATCCCGGTGCCATCGGCGCCGAGATTTCCCTCCACCTGGAAATACTCGACACCGTTCATCTCGGCCACGAGCACGAACAGTCCCGGATACTTGCGCGTGAAATAGCGTCCGCCCGGACCGAAGTAGTCGCTGTCGACGATCACCCCGTCGGAGTACAGGAAGGTTCCACCCAAATTGGTCGAGAGGTAGTTGCCACCGTCGAACATGTCGTAGCCACCGTCGAGGATGCCATCGCCGAAAACGCCGTCGAAAAAATTCCAGCGTTCGGGGATAACGGTGGTCACGTGTGCATGGCGCGCGTCGAGGCTGGCCAGCATGGTCTCGAGGCTGGTCGCGTCGGGCCCGGACGACGCCGGCTGCGCAACATGGGTCGCCGCGAACGTAAACACCGCGGCGGGATGGCCGAGCTCGATGGGACGGCGGGGGGCCTCCTTGTACGCGTCCAAGATGGCGTGCGACGTGAACGCCGGGCTGGTCGCAGAAACGAAGCGGGCATCGCCGGCGTAGCGCGATGCCGCGTTCCATACCAAATCGGCCGCACCCCGCGTGTTGTCGATGGTGACCCGCCGCGTCAGGCGCTGGCCCGTCTTGAGCGCTTCGTCGAACGAGTTCGGTGTGACCACCATGACCGGCGGCGCCCGGCCCTCGCCGCGCAGCGGGATGACCACACTGGCCTCGTCGGCGTCGTTGCTGGTGACCGTCAATTCGCCGCTGCGCTCGCCGAGCACCGCCGGTGCCAGTGTCACGACGAGGTGGTGCGATTCGCCGGGTGGCACGCGGAACGACGTCTCACCGGCGGAGAAATCACCGGTCGCGACAATAGCAGTGACATCCAGCACGTCGGTGCCGGCGTTCGTCACCGTGAGTGTCCGCGCCGCCGAGCCTCCAACGAAAACATCACCGAACTCGAGCAGCGAGTCGGACAGCGCGATCTCTGGCTCACCCTCGACGCGGGCACGCACTGGCACGGTGATGCCGGCGGCGTGCGGATCGTTGGTGAGCACATGCAGCTCGGCATCGTAGCTGCCGCCGATCAGGTCGCGCGCATCGATCTGCACCGCGATATCGGCCGATTCGCCCGGTGCGACCACACCGCGCCGTGGATTCGCGCGCATCCACGGCACACCCCCCAAGCCCGGAATCGCGAGCCAGCCCATCTGCACCAATCCTCGCGGCTCGATCGCCCCCAGCACGCCCACCACGCTGGTCGCACCGGTGGATCGGTCGGCGATGCGCAGCTCGGACTGAAATCGAAAATTGTTGAACGCGGAGACATAGAGCTGCTCGCTCACCGGATCGAACGCCATCCCGTGGCCGAAGTTGGCGTCGTAGCCGAGCGAACCGATGGCCGTGCCCTCGCCGGTCGACTTGTCGATCGCCACCAGGTAGTCGTTGATGACGTCGAGACCGTAGACGATGCCGTCGTCGTCGACCGCCAGTGCCACGATGGCGGGCGAAAAAATCCGCCCGATGAGTGTGGCCGACGGCGTGCCCACGTCGATGGTGTACAGCCACGACTGGCGCGCGTCGGTGGTCACGGCGTACATGGTGCCGTCGGTGGGGTCCAGGGCCATGCCGCTCCACACTTCCGCACCCACCGGCTTGAGCGTGCCGAGATCGGTCTGGGTACCCGTCAGCGTATCGATCTTGACGAAATGATTGAGCTCGTCGACGGCGTACGCGAAGGAGTTGTCGCCGACGCCGAAGTCGCCGGCCCAGATGAACGTGCTGGCGTTGCCAAACAACTCGAGCCGCTCGGGAGAATCCAGCGCCACGCGCGCTGCTTGGCGGTTTTGCGTCTCGGTGCCGAAGGCAAACCCGGCCGCGGCCGCATGCGCGGGCGCCGGTGCGGCGTGCGGCGTCGCACCCGCCCGACCGACCGGCGCAGCACCAATCGACGGCGCGTGCTCGCCGCGCGGAAAGTCGCCGGAGCTGCGCGGAATGGAAACGTGGGCGCGCGCGGAGCCTGCGGTTGTGGTCGCGGTCTCGATTTCGAACGCGAGTGGAGAGGCACCGGTGTTGCGGATGGTCATGGTGTGCGCCGCCTCCTCCCCGCTCGCGATGGCGACATCGAACGACGGCGGCGCCACCGTGGCCACCGGCGGATCGAGCACGGTGGCGGCGAGGGTCACCGCGACGGTGGGCTCGTCGGGATCGATGCTGGCAATCGACAAGCGGCCAGAGTACGTGCCCGGCGCAGCCGGTGCGAACGTCACGATCACCGGACGGCGCGTGCCCGGGCCCAGCACGAACGACGACGCGTCCGCCGCGTAGCCGGCGCGGTCGAAGGAGAGACTGTTCACCAGCAGAAATTCCGTGCCGGTGTTCGATACCATCACGGTATCCTGGGCACTCGTGCCGGTGAACACCGTGCCGAAATCGAGCGCCAGCGGCGACACCGCGATGTCGGCTGCTCCCGTGACCGTGGCGCGAACCGGTATTATCACTTCGGGAGTTTTCGGATCGTTACTGGCAACGCGGACGCGTGCGTCGTACTCACCACTGCCGACGCCGGTGGCGTCGAAGCGCACGGCAATGTCGAGAGACGCTTCCGGAGCCACCTTTCCCGCTTCCGCGCCGAGCGCAAGCCACCGCACCGCGCTCCCGGTGACGAGGGTTTGGTAGTACGCGACCGGCTCGGCGAACGCCTCGTGGGTGACAAACTGGAGCGGCGCGGGAGGAAACTGATCGAACGGCTGCCACGTCCACCCCGCTGCACCCACCAACTCGCCGAAGGATGCCGGGATCGGATACGGGTCGATGTTCTGTTGATTGTAATAGAGCGTCGCATCCTCGAAGGCGGCCGCGATCAGGTAGAACTTGCCCGCGCGCATCGGCACCGACACGGCACCCGAGCTGTACCAGCCCAGCCCGGGGCCGGCGGGGCTCACGTTCGACGCACTCACGAGGTTGTAGACACCGGCTTGCTCGTCGCCTTCGTATACCACGAACCACACCTGTGTCGTCGCCGACGGCCCCATGTAGAAGCGATGCTCGACCAGCGTCGTCGGAGTCGTACAGCGGAACAGGTTGCCGCGCGTGCGGGGTCCGCCCAGAAATTCGTTCTCGTCGCTGCCGAACACCTCGCCGTCGACGAGCTCGAGCTCGCGGCGCGCGGCCGGGTGTCGCGCCGGCTGCCCACTGTCGATGTTGCGGCTGGCGGCCAAGGGCGCGGCCGTCGCGTGCAGCAACGACTCGAGCTCGTGCGCGCTGAGCGGCTTACCGACGGCGGCGATGTCCGCGTGGCCCGGAGCACCCACGACGTCGACACGCGCGGCACCGCGCAGTTCCTCGAGCGAGATCTCAAAATCCAAATCGCTGGCGCCGTGGTTCGAGACGGTTAGCGTCTGCGTCACAACCGCGCCGGTGACCAGATTGGCCGCGAGGCTCGGCGGTACTACCTCGATGACGGGTGGAGCGACGGCCTCGCCGTAGATCGGGAGCGAATACTCCGCATGGTCCGGATCGTTGGAGACAAGAATCAGACGCGCACGGCTCTGGCGCGGATACTGGCGTGGAATTCCCGGCACCGTCTCTTCCGCTTGGGGGCAGAACTGCACCGGCAACATTCGCTCTTCCCCGGCTTGCAACACGAAGCCGGCGGGGTCGGTGGTGAACTCCGGGTTCGCCAGCCGCACTTCGCTCACACTCAACGGCTCGGCGCCGATGTTGGCGATTGTCACCGTGTCGCTGGCGCATGTGCCGATGAAACGAATACCGAAATCGATCGCGAGCGGCGACACCGCAATGTCGGGAGCACTGGTGACGTGCAGCGAAACCGGGATCGCGACCATGGGGCGGCCGGCGTCGTTGGTGCGCAGCGCGATGGACGTGGAATAGTCCCCGCCGGCCAGGCGCGTCGCATCGATGCGAACGTCGACGCTCGTGCTGCCGCCGGCGAGCACGCGCCCCGACGGCGGAATGACGCGCAACCACGGCGGCAACGGCGAGTCGACAGTGGAGAAATCGAGCGTCCCTTGTGCGGTATTACGAATCTCGAGAGGCTGCGTCGAGAGCCCACCGGTGAGCAAGGATGCGGTGAACGACTCCGGGTAGTACCCGAGCGCCGGCGGACCGAGCGTGGTGCCGCTTGCCGCGTTGGAAACCGGTGAGCGGTTGGCGCGCTCGTCCTCGGCGACGACGGCGACGTAATAGGTGGTGGTGATGTCGAGTCCGGCGACTTCGAACGACTCCGGCTCACCCGGGTCCTGGGGAGGCGGAGCACCTGCCGCCGGGGTCGCGGCGTCGAAATTGCTCGCGTCGATGGGAACGGTGGCGTAGCGCACGTCGTAACGCGACGCTTTGCGCTCGTTGCCGTCGTCGCCCGGTGCCGACCACGTCAACAGGGCCGTGGTCGAGCCCGTCGACTGCACGCCCAGATCCGCGATGGCGGCGGGCGGCACGTCGTCCAGCTGCGACATCATGCCGTTCAGGTTCAAGCGGCCACCGGTCGCCGTGACACCCTGCAGCGAGGGAATCTTGTCGACCGAATTGAGAATGGCGTCGCGCACTTCTTGATAGGTGAGCGTGGGTGCGGCCGACCACATCACGCACACCGCTCCGGAAACGAACGGTGCGGCCATCGACGTGCCCGAGGCGGTGGCGTAGCGGTCGCCGGGAAACGTACTGACAATGTCCGCCCCCGGAGCCGCCAGGTCGACGCTGATCACGCCGAAGTTGGAGAACGGACTGCGCGCATCCGTCGCGTCGGAACTCAAGACGGAAATAATGTTGGGCAGAGTGAAGCTCGCCGGGTAGTGCGCAAAAGCGTCGGAGTTCGCACCGTTGTTGCCCGACGCCGCGACGAACAGGATGTTCGCTTCCCCCGCCTCCTCGATGGCGTCGCTCAGCGCTTGCGAGTATGCGATGCCGCCCCAACTGTTGTTGGTAAGGCGCACACCCATAGCGGTCGCATACTCCACCGCCCGAATCGCGTCGGCGGTGCTGCCGGTTCCGATCGAGCTCAAGAATTTCAAGGGCAGGATGCGCGCCGACCACGCCACACCGGCGACTCCGACACCGTTGTTGCCGCGCGCCGCGATGATGCCGGCCACGTGCGTACCATGTCCGTTGTCGTCGTCGGGATCGTTGTCCTCGTTCAGGAAATCCCAGCCGTGCACGTCGTCGATGAAACCGTTTTGATCGTCGTCCAGATGATTGTCCGCGATCTCGCCCGGGTTGACGAAAATATTGGCTGCCAAATCGGGATGATCCCAGTCGACGCCGGTGTCGATCACTCCCACCAACACGTCACTGCCGGTTTCGAAGGTCCACGCTTCCGGCGCGTCGATGTCGGCGTCGACGGTCCCGCCACTCTGGCCGATGTTGTGCAGTCCCCACTGCGTGCCGAAGCGCGGGTCATCGGGGAAGACGTCGTCCGCGTGGACCAGATAGTTGGGCTCGGCATAGACCACACCTCGGCTGCTCTTTAGTCGCGCAACCGCGTCGGGCACACCAATGCCGCTAACGTTCCACAGCTCCGCGCCAATGCTGGAAAAGCGATGCGCCACGTTACCGCCTACGCTCGCGCGTAGGGCGAACACGTCGGCCGCGGGGGTGGCGGGCGCGAATTTGACGATGAGCTGATTGGGCGTGAAGCGATCCGGCTGCGCGCGCGCCGTGGAGGCGAGTACCAGGGCCAGGGCGAACAGACCACGAGCCAGCCCGCGCCCGATCGGACGACGAGGAGCGAAGGGGCGGAGCACGACATCACGCCGAGATGGCACGACCACGGGTCTCCTAGCGGGTCGGCGGGGATACCGGAAGCTCTATTGTAGCTAGGGATGGAGAGCCGTGTCCAGCAGCGCGACGGGCGGCGCGACGGACGTGCCGGAGCGGACGCGCAGCGCGACGGACGTGCCAGAGCGGACGTTAAAG
Source organism: Candidatus Krumholzibacteriia bacterium (assembly GCA_025923935.1). Lineage (GTDB taxonomy): Bacteria > Krumholzibacteriota > Krumholzibacteriia > WVZY01 > JAKEHA01 > JAKEHA01. The sequence continues at coordinate 9,189 of JAICFA010000019.1, read as the reverse complement.
TGCGCGACCATAAATTCCATCGCGCAGCTTTTAGGGAGCGGCGGCACGTCCGTTGCGCTACTTAGACCAGCCTACAGTCTGACGTACTCGAAATCGAGCGGCCGACCGTGGATTCCGTGCTGCGGGGGCGCGATCCAGTTGGCGAACCGGCCCGGTTCCGTGACCAGGAACTGCACGCTCTTGACGTACTCGCGGTCCGCCTTGGTGGGCAAGAACTCGCCGCGGCGCGCTTCGAACTCGTCCTTCGAGATCAAGCTGCCGGCCGGGTCGAAGGATGCCCGGCCGAAGGTGCCAACTTCCCGGTGAAAGCGTACCGACGGCAGCGTGACGCGCAGACGGCAATCCTCTTGGTCGAGAATCTTGTTCCAGCGCGCGACCGCACGCTCGCAATCGTCGATGTAGGCGTCGCGCAGCACCGCGTTCATGGCGCGGCGCATGGGAATCTCGCGATCCACGAGATCGCCGCGATCCTCGTCGAACACGGTATAGACGTAATCGCCTTCGCGCGCCGACGGATCTGGGTAGAGCTTGCGATTGGCTTCGTTGAAGCGCCCCTTCAAGCCGTGCGCAAAATAGTTGGCGGCGTTGCTCGAGTCTTCGTTGCCGAAGAGGTCGAGGGACACCGAGTACCAATAATTGATGTAACGCTGGATCACGTCGAGGGGGATGCCGCCGTAGGGGCGCACGTCCTCGCTCTCGTTTTCCTTCATGAGCTGCGCGGTTCTTCGAATGACGCGCGCCAATCCCGTCTCGCCGACGAACAAGTGGTGCGCTTCTTCCGTCAGCATGAAGCGCGTCGTGCGCGACAGCGGCGTGAAGGCACTCTCCGCCAGCGAACCCAGCTGATACTTGCCGTCGCGATCGGTGTAGGTGGCGAAGCAGAAAAAGTCGAGCCAATCGTCGATGGGATCGTTGAAGGTCGACAACAGACGCGGTGTGTCGGGGTCACCCGAGCGGCGCTCGAGCATCTCTTCCGCTTCGTCGCGCCCGTCTTTGCCGAAGTACGAGTGCAGCAGGTACACCATCGCCCACAGGTGGCGTGCTTCCTCGACGTTCACCTGAAACAGATTGCGCATGTCGTACTGCGACGGCGCCGACAACGCCAGACGCCGCTGCTGCTCCACCGAGCCCGGCTCGGTGTCACCTTGGGTCACGATCAAGCGCTTGAGCTCGTTGCGATGCTCGCCGGGCACGTCTTCCCAGCATTCCGCGCCGATATAGTCGCCGAAGTGGATCTGCCGCTCGCTCTTCACCGGTGCGAGGAAGATTCCCCACCGATATTCGGGCATGCGCACGTAGTCGTACACGGCCCAGCCGGTCGAGTCGACGCTGACCGCGGTGCGCAGGTAGATGTCCTTCTCCTGGTGAACCACGGGCCCCTGGTCGCGCCACCATTCCAGGAAGCGCGGGTGCCAACGCTCGAGCGCGCGCAGCAGTTTGGGGTTTTCCTTGAGGTTGACGTTGTTCGGAATGAGGTCCTTGTAGTCCATCAGACCCGGCTCCAATCGAATTCAGGTGAGTGCGGCTTGCCATACGACGTGAGGGCGCCTTTCTCCCCCACCGCGTTGGGCCGCGTGAAGATCCAATTCTGCCATGCGGATAGCCGCGCGTAAATGCGGCTTTCCATCGTTTCCGGTCCGACGAAGCGAAGATTGGCTTCCATACCGGTCAGCGCGTCGGGAGAAAGCGAACGCCGCTCCTGGATTTTCATGCGGACTTCGTCATCCCAGTCGATGTCGTCGAACACATCGGTGACCAGCCCGAGCTCTTTCGCCTCCGACGGTGCTACCGCTTCGCCCTTGTGCTCGAGTGCCTTGGCGACGCGCTCGGGTGAGCCGTAGAAGCGGTTCTGCAAGCGCGACAATCCGTGCGCCATGGGCAAGCGCCCCGCGTTGGCGTCGGAGAGCGCGATGGCATTGTCGAGCTCGGGATCGTCTTTCATATAGATGCGGTCGGCCGCCAGTGCCACTTCGAATAAGCTCCCGGCGAAACACGAGCCCGGGGTCACGATGGCGAAAAAGGTGCGCGCGGTGATGTCGAGCATTTTCAGCGTGCGACCCTGCTGCAGCAGCACCTCGCGCACGAACCAATGATCGCGGCGCTTCTCCAATGCTTCGTCGAGTGCAATCACGTTGGCCAAGTCACCCGCGGTGTGCAGCGTCACCAGTCCGATGGCGGGATAATTGAAGCGCAGCTCCAAAATAGCGCGGCGCAGCTCGCGCCACATGCGCAGCGCGTACCAGCCCGCACCGAGGGTGGTCGGCTCGCTCGGAATGGTGGCGTCTTCGGCGCTGGGGCCCTGGATGGTGATCTTGGCCGTGCGCTCGTCGGGCTGTACTTCCAGCGTCACGAAGCGGAAACGCAGTGTCTCGCCCTCCACCTCGGGCTCGATGTCTTCCAGCGCCACGCCCTTGGCGGTGTTGCCCTTCCCCGCGAGCTCCGCGGCGCGCTTGCGAATGGACTCGGCATACACACCCTTGGGATGGATGAAGTCCACCAGTCCCCAATCGAGCGCCTTCTTGGCCTTGGCCCCTTCGGCGAGGGTGCAAAACTCGTCGGCGATATCGCGGCGGACCTTGCGCTTGTCGACCAACCTCGTCAGCCCGCCGGTCCCCGGCAGCACGCCTAACAGCGGCACTTCGGGCAGACTCACCGCGGCGCTGCGATCGTCGACCAGGTGAATCTCGTCGCACGCGAGGGCGAGCTCGTAGCCGCCGCCTGCCGCCGCGCCGTTCAGCGACGCTACATATTTCTGTCCGCTCTTCGTCGTCGCCTCTTCAATATTGATGCGCGTCTCGTTGGTGAACTTGCAGAAGTTCACCTTGTGGGTGTGGGTCGACGACGACAACATGAAGATGTTGGCACCCGCGCAGAACACTTTCTCGTTCAAGCTCTCGATGCACACCACCGACGCTTCGGGGTGCTCGAAGCGGAGCCGTGTCACCGCGTCGTCGAGCTCGATATCGACCGCGAGGTCGTACGAGTTCATTTTGAGCTTATAGCCGGGACGGAGCCCTTCGTCCTCGTTGACGTTCATCTTGAGCCACGCCACCGGACCCTCGAGCTCGAGCTTCCAATGTTTGTAGCGCGACGGATGGGTCGTGAAGCGTACGCGCTCGGCGCTGATGTTGGTGTTGGTTTCCATGTTTTCCTACAGTACGTTCATCGTGGCTTGCTCGACGCGATTTCCGCAGCGCGATACCAAATGTCTCGCGCGAGGACTAATGAGCGGAGGGCAAGCCACGATGAACGTGATTAGTCCTTTACTTTGATGACGATCTTTCCCATCACGCGCCGTTCTTCCATGGCACGATGCGCGGACGCGAGATCTTTCAACTGGTACACCGCGCCTACGACCGGCTTCATGCGGCCGGCCCATATCAATTTGAGCGGTGCCATGAGCTCGTTGCGCGATCCCATGGTGGAGCCGATCACTTCGAGCTGGCGGAAGAAGATGTGGCGCAGATCTTCCTCGGGATTATACCCCGTGGTCGCACCGCACGTCACCAGCCGGCCGCCGCGGGAGAGGCTGCGCAAGCTCTTGACCCAGGTGTCCTTACCGACATAGTCGACGACCACGTCCACGCCGCGCTTGCCCGTCTCCTCGCGCACACGCTTGGGAAAGTCCTCGGTGGCGTAGTCGATCAGGATGTCGGCGCCGAGCTCTTTCGCCAGGGCGAGCTTCTCGGCGCTGCTGGCCGCGGCGAACACGCGCGCGCCCGCCACCTTGGCAATCTGGATGCAGGCAATCCCCACACCCGCGGTTGCTCCCAAGATGAGGATGTCCTCGCCCGCCCGCAAGCGCCCGCGCGTGATCAGCATGCGCCACGCGGTGGTGAACACCAGCGGGACCGAGGCCGCGTCGGCGAACGACATGGAGTCGGGGATGGGAATCGCGTTCTCCGCCGGTATCACGATGTGCTCACAGCAGGTACCGCTCATGGTCTCGCCCACCAGCTGATAGTGAATGCACAACGTGGCGTCGCCACGCAGGCAGAATTCGCACTTGCCGCACGTGATGGAGGGATTCATCAGGACGCGCTGGCCCACCTTGACGCCGGTGACGCCCTCGCCCACCTCGCTCACTACCCCGGCAGCATCGCAGCCGGGAATATGTGGAAGCGGAATGGTGATGCCGGGCAGCCCGCCGCGCAAGAACACGTCGATGTGGTTCAGTGACGACGCGTGAACGTCGATCTTGACCGTGCCGGGCCGCGTCACTGGATTGGGCCGCTCGCCGAACTGCAGTACGTCGGGACCACCGTGCTTTTCGAAATAGACGGCCTTCATGCGTTTTGAAACGCCTCGAAGCGCCGCCGCCACGCGTCGGAAATCGCAACGGGCTGAAAGGTGTCGTTATTGATGGCGACGTTCTTGATGGTGGCGCGCGCGCTCACGGCACCGTCCGTCAGACGCAGCAACGTGTAGCCGACGGTGATCGACGTGCGCCCGATTTCTTTGAGCTCGATATCCACGCGAATACGGTCGCCGTAGCGCAGCGGCTTCAAGAATTCCGTCTCCACCCGCACGCTGGGAAAACCGATGTTCTCTTTTAGTACCAGGTCTGGGTAGGACACACCGAGGGCTTGCACGAACCACTCTTCGAACGCCTGGTGGAAATAGTGGAAGAAGCGCGGATAGTAAACGACCCGCGCCTGGTCGATCTCACCGAAGCGGACGCTGAACTCGGCGCTGAAGGTCATGCGCGATAGGCTTCGTCGGCTTTGGCGGCAAGAATGAAATCGCTCTCGGTGAGCCCATCGATCTTGTGCGTCCAGATGGACAGCTTCACTTTGCCCCACCCCAGATAGACGTCGGGATGATGTCCCTCGCTCTCCGCGATTGCTCCCACCTTGTTGGTGTAGTCGAGCGCTTGGCGGAAATCCTCGAACGCATACGTCTTCTCGAGGTGATGCTCATCGATCACGCTCCACCCGCCACCGAGCTTGGCGGACAGCGCGCGCAACTCGTCGCCCTTGAGCGGCGGAACCCCGCCGCGACACGGGACGCAATGCTTCTTGGCTAGTTCACTCATGGTCTATTGGGCCTCCGCGATTGATTCCCCGACGCGATTTTCGTCGCGCGATAAGAACACGATATTGTGCGTCTTCGCGCGACGGTATGAGCGGAGGGGAACAATCGCGGAGGCCGTTTCTCCCTACTTGGCGGCCTTGAAGCGGCGACCCACTTCGTCCCAGTTGATCACGTTCCAGAACGCAGTGATGTAGTCAGGCCGATTGTTTTGGTACTTGAGATAGTACGCGTGTTCCCATACATCGAGGCCGAGGATGGGCGTCATGCCTTCCATCAACGGCGAATCTTGGTTGGCGGTCGAAGTCACCGCGAGTGTCCCGTCTTTTTTCACCGACAGCCACGCCCAGCCGCTGCCGAAGCGCGTCTTGGCGGCATTCTCGAATTGTCCCTTGAATGCGTCGAAGCCATCGAAGGTCTTGTCGATGGCCGCGGCCAGCTCGTCCGTGGGCTTGCCCCCGCCGTTCGATTTCATGACGGTCCAAAACAGCGAATGATTCGCATGCCCGCCGCCGTGGTTGCGAATCACGGTGCGAATCGCCTCCGGCACCGCGTCGATACCCGACAACAATTCTTCGACGGACTTGGACGCCAGCGCGGGATTCTTTTCGATCGCGGCATTGGCGTTGTCGATATAAGCCTGATGATGTTTGGTGTGATGAATCTCCATGGTGCGAGCATCGATGTGCGGCTCCAACGCGTCGTATGCGTACGGAAGCTTGGGTAGGGTGAACGCCATAACGACTCCTTGTCTGGAATGCGCGGGCAAAACGGCCCGTGAGGTTCGGGATTGCAGCTTGGCGACATGATAAGCCTTGGCCGTCGGACGCGTCAAATGGGCAAACAAAATGCGCCGGCCCGGGGCCGGCGCTGATGGCCCAATTGAGTGTAGGAAAAATTGCAATCAGACGGTGAACGATTCGCCGCAGCCGCACGTCGCTTTCGCGTTGGGATTGGAGAACACGAAACCCTTGCCGTTCAAACCGGTGGTGTAGTCGAGAGTCAGGCCGTGCAAGAAGAGCTTGCTCTTGCGGTCGACAATAACGCGCACATCGCCGTTGGCGATGACCTCGTCGGTATCGGCGGCGTTCTCATCGATGGACAGCTGGTACATGAGCCCCGAGCAGCCCCCGCCCTTGACGGCGACGCGCAGGTAGGCCTGGGCAACCGTCTTGTTCTCGGCCGCGATGCAGTCGCGGATGGCCTGAACAGCCCTTTCGGTAATCTGAATCATTCTATTTCTTTCCTCTTTGTTGGGGCCGGCGGCGCCGGCTTTTGTGACTCGCGGCCTCTAGTATAATAGACGAGCCCCCAACGGGTCAAACTCCTGTTCCCGCATGAAGTTAAGGGTGAATTATGCAATTTTTGAGGCATCGGTCCTCTTGGGGTGGTGCATCGCCCGTGCCGAGCCGGCCGGGGAGTGTGTCGAAAAAGCACGGCTCGCGGACCCGCCGTCCGCTGTATAATGCGCGATTCCCTCTTCCCAAAGCGCTTTATCCGGAGGTTATAAGTCGATGATTCGTGCGCTGATGTCGCTCCTTACCATCCTGACCATGGCCGCCCCCGCGGTCGCCGCCTCGCGTATTCTGGTGATCTCCCGAGACGACAAGGCGCTCAAGTCCTTCGACCCCCAGACCTACGAGGAGCAGTTCGCCGTCAAGCTGCCGGGCGACCCCCACGAGGTGGCGGTGACCCCCGACGGTCGCCTCGCCTTCAGCTGTGACTTCGAAGGGCACGACAACACCATTTCCATCATCGACCTCGGTACCCAGTCGCGCGTGGCGGGGGTCAAGCTGAACCCCTACTTCAAGCCGCACGCGCTGGCCGTCAACCGCGACGGCACCAAGCTCTACGCGACCGCCGAGGCCTCGCGTGTCGTGGTCGAGCTCGACATCGCCGCCCAAAAAGTGGTGCGCACGTTCAAGCTCACCGTTGACGCCGCGCACATGCTCACACTTTCGCCCGACGACAAGTGGCTGTTGGTCACGAGCCAGTGGGACAACAACGTCACCATTATCGACCTCGAGAAAGGCACGACGCGCAAGATGCTCGCCACCGGCTCGGGCCCCGAAGGCGTGACCGTCACACCGGACGGAAAAGAAGCGTGGGTCGTCAACCGTGTGTGGCAAACACTCGTCGTCATCGATATGACGACGATGAAAAAACTGCAAAGCATGACCATGGAGCACAACCCCATGCGCGCCATCGTGACGCCCGACAACTCCACCGTGATCGTGACCTCGGCGTTGTCCGACGAGATCGCATTCGTCGATCGCGCGCAGCGCAAGATCGTCCAGCGCGTCAAAACGGGCGACTTCCCCGTCGGCATGGCCATGACCAAGGACGGTGGCACGCTCTACGTCACCAATCTGAATGGCGGCGATGTGGCCGTGGTCGACTTGAAGGAGCGCAAGGTGGTCAACCGTTTCGCGGTGGGCGGGCAGCCCGAAGGCATCGCTGTCGTCGAGTAACCGTCCGAAGCCTACCTCACGGGATTCGTCGAATCGACCCCGACTCGTCTATCTCGTAGCTCGCAAGCGGCTCGACCAGCGGCACCGCCGCCGGGATCCACGACGCGATCTCACTCACCACTTGCTCGCGTTCGTGCAGCCGCACATGGCAGGCAAAAATGGCGCGCGGCCGGAAGGCACTCGCGACCAGTCGCTTCCCGAACGGATACGTCAGAAACCAGAACGGCAGCACGCCGACGTCGATGGCCGCGTCGATGAGCCCCGCGCGCCGCAGCGTCTTTTCGTCGATGATCCCGTCGCCGAGGTGGACCAGCGAGCGCCCCGCCAGCGTCACCACCCACCCCAGGTGCTGCACATCGCCGTAGTTCACCTTGCCGTGGCTCAGGCCGAATGCCTCCGCCGTAACCCCGGCGAAATCGTGATGAACGCGCTCGCCTTCGGGCGCGTCGACGGCAATGGCGCGGTCGCGGAGCTCCGGTGCGGCCGCGAGGAGCAAGCCCACCGCTTGCCGCGACGACGCGAAGCGCGTGCGCTCGCTGGCGCGCAAGTACTGCGCGACCGCGCCCGCGTCAAAGTGATCTTCGTGAAAATGGGTGGCGAGGACCACATCGACCTGGTCGAAGGGCGGCTGGGCGGAACGAACGCTCGCCAGTGCCTCCGCCGGCGGAGTGTGGTAGCCGTCGGCTTCGGGTCCGAACAGGCCGTCAATGATAACCGCCCCGGACGCCGAGCGTACCAGCACGCCTTCGCAGCCGATGTACGTCAAGTGCAGGCCCAAGGCGGGAGATGGTAGCACACGCCTGTAACCTTTCGGCGCCGGCGGCCGTCTTTTCTCGGTACGATGAGCCGGGACTTCAAAAGGCTGGCGGATGAGCACGGAGGTCGTATCTACACGCTCGCGCGATACTTGCTCGGGCGGCACGAGGACGCCGAAGACGTAACACAGGAGGTCCTGGTGCGCTTATGGCGCAACCACGACCGCATCGACCCCGCCAAGACCCGGGCGTGGGTGGCGCAAGTGACCCGCAACTTGGTGATCGACACGTCCCGCCAGCACAAGCTGCGCGCCGCGGTGTTCGCGGAAAACGCGCATGCGGAAGCGAGTATCGTCGCCGTATCGACCGCGGCGGGACCGGAGCGAGCGGCCATCGACGCCGAGCTGCGCGCGGCTCTCGAGACCGCCATCGCCACATTGGACGAGCCTTACCGGAGCATTTTGATCATGCGCGAGATTCAGGACCTTCCCTATCAAGACATCGCGGACGCGATGGCGATGCCGCTGGGCACGGTAAAAGTGTATCTGCACCGTGCGCGCCGCCGCGTGCGCGACGCGGTTCGCACAGGAGACTACGATGCGTTCGCATGACCACGAGTGCGAGTGGGTGCGCGATCACATCGACGCACTCATCGACGACGACTCCGGGACCACGCCCACCGAGCGCGCCCATGTGGAACGCCACGTTGCGGCGTGCGAGGCGTGTGCGCGTGAGCTGGCGCTTGCGCGGCGCGTGCGTACCGAGCTGCGTGCGCTAGCCTTCCCTGCGGCCCCGGCCGACGTGGTCGCGCGCACCGAGGCCCACATCGCCGCGAAACCGGCGCGCGTCGTTCCGCTGCACGCGCGCCGCCCATTGCTCAAGCGGGTAGCACTCGCCGCCGCGGCCGCCGTGCTGATCGTCGCCGCTGTGGC
>JAICFA010000018.1 GCA_025923935.1 Candidatus Krumholzibacteriia bacterium | reverse complement strand
GGTTCCGGATATGATGGGGCTGGCATCCGGTCGGTGGTTGTCGCCGGCGAGAGCGCCCGTTGCGAGTACTAGGATGGTGGAGACCATGACCATGCGCAGTGCGTGCATGTCTGCTCCCTTCGCGTGGGAAGGAACTAATGGAGCTCTAGAGTCGTGGGGTAGTCGCGGGAGATGGCCTTTACTCGTCCCCAGGTTTGTAGGCTTCTCAAAGCGAGCGAGCCCAGATTATACACTAGATTTTCGAGTGCCGTTGGGGCACCTAACCGCAAGACCGCGCCATGATTCTTGTCACGCACACCATCTCTCTCGACGAAAACGAGCTCGAGTTTTCGTTCGTGCGGTCGTCGGGACCGGGCGGCCAGAACGTGAACAAGGTAGCCACGGCCGTGCAGCTGCGCTTCGACGTGGCCCGCTCGCCGTCGCTTCCCGGCGACGTGCGCGCGCGACTGATCGCGGGTGCCGGCAATAAGGTCACCCGCGACGGGGTCCTCCTCATCACCGCCCGGCGCTTTCGCACCCAGGAGCGCAACCGCGCCGACGCCGTCGACCGGCTGGTCGAAATGATCCGCAGCGCGGCCACACCTCCCAAGCGCCGGCGCAAGACTAAGCCGAGTAAGGCCTCCAAGGTGAAACGGGTCGAAGAAAAGCGCCTTCGGTCGTCGACGAAGCGCCTGCGGGGGCGGCCGGCGGAGGACTAGGGGCTTGTGAAAAAGGTGATTACTTTCCCAGGGAAGGCGATTACCACCCAAACTCCCCGGAACACGGTCAACCACATTGATAGCAACCTGCAAAGACGCCTGGGCAATCCAGAGCCAAGACGTCTTTGTGGTGGAGAGAGGGCATGTGCAGCCCGCCTCAGATCGCCAAGTATGCTACTCTTAGACACGCCGCCGAGCGGCGGCCCATGCGTCGATCGTTTCCGCGAGATTTGAGCTCCCTGGAGCTGCTGTTCGAGTTCACGGGCGACTTTGCGGGCTCGAACGGGCTCGCGGAGCCGGACGTGTTCGCGATGAACCTCGCGGTCGAAGAGCTATTCACCAACATGATCAAGTACGGCGGGGGAGACGACTTGGTCTCCGTCGACCTGGAGGTGCGGGACGGGGCGCTCGTGATCGAGCTGGTCCACGCGGGGGCCCGGCAATTCAACCCGACCGCCGCACCTGTCCCGGACCGGAAACGTTCGCTCGAGGACCGTGAGCCGGGCGGCTTGGGTCTGCAGCTGGTCCGCAGCGTGATGGACGACTTCGCCTACGAAAACAAGAACGGCGTTGCCCGCATCACCGTCACCAAACGCCTAAGTCCTCGTGGAGGAGTGTGAATGTTCGATATTCGCAAAAGTACCGACGGTCAGATTCAGCTCTTCGGACGCTTCGACGCGGCCCAGGTGGAAGTGGCGCGCAGCACGCTTCAGTCGGTCGATCGCTCGTGCGTCATCGACTTTTCCGGGCTGGACTACATCTCCAGCGCCGGCATGGGGATCCTCCTGGGGACCCAGAAGCGGTTGGCCGGGACGGGGCACTCCCTCAAGCTGGTGAACATGAACCGCCATATCCGCGAGATCTTCCGGATTGCGGGCTTTGACACCGTTTTCCCCATCGAATAACCGAACCATGACCGTAAATCCCTCCAACTTTTCGCCTCCGGCGGTTGTACGTCCTCTATGAAAGACCGCGCCGATGCGGTGCTCGTCCGCGAGGCTCTCAACGGCGACCAGAAGGCCTTCGAGACCCTGGTCCGGAAGTACGAGAAGCCGATATACAACCTCGCACTCCGGATGCTGAAAGACCGGGACGACGCGGCGGACGTAGCCCAAACGGTGTTCGTCAAGGCGTACCAAAAGCTCGAATCGTTCGATGAGGCGCACGAGTTCTTCAGCTGGATCTATCGCATCGCCATCAACGAATCGATCAACTGGAACAAGAAGACCAAGCGCCTGGACGAGTACGAAAGCGGAGTGAGCGCGGCGATGTCGCCGACCCAAGAGCAGGTCCACGCGGTGGAGGTTCTTCGGGACGAGATGATCGACGCGATCGAGAGGCTGACGATGGACTACCAGATGGTGATCGTGCTTCGCCACTTCCACGACTTCTCGTACGAAGAGATGGCGGACGTGCTGTCGATCCCCGAAAAAACGGTCAAGTCGCGCCTCTTCACCGCCCGCCAGCAGCTCAAGGAGATCCTTTCCGCAAAGGGGATCACGCGATGATCGACGCCAATTTGATCGACCTCATGAACCGGGTTTTGGATGGTGCCGCCACCGAGCCCGAACGCGCCGATTTGGACCGCGCCCTGACCGCCTCCCCCGAGGCGCGCCACCACTACGAAGAATTGAGCCGGCTCGTGCGCCGGCTGGAATCGGTCCCAATGGCGGACCCCCCCGCTCACCTCCATCCGCGAGTCATGGAGGGCATCGACGCCTCTGGAATTCGCTACACCCCCCGGGCGTCCGATGAGCGGGGCTTCTTTTCTTGGCTGCGAGCCATCGCAACGAAACGGGGACTTGGCTACGCCTCCACCTTCGGGCTGGGACTGGCGGCCGGGGCAGTCGTCCTGGCGGTCATCCGGCCCATCCCGGCGGTGGACCCGGGCCAAGTCTCCGGGACGTTGACGACCCCGCAGCAGATCCATGGGGTGTTGCCGGTGGCGGTGCCGGAAGCAGGTGTGGTGGGATCGGTGGAGGTCTTCAACCGCGGTGATATCACAGAGTTGCATCTCAAGGTGGACGGCCAGCCGGGCACGGAGTGGGTTTTCGACATCCCGCGTGCCGAACCGGCCTCGCCCGTTGTCCTAAAGGTAATTCAGGCCGGCGACGAGGTCTTCGAAGGAGCCGTCCAGCCGGTCAAGCCGTAGTCAGTCCAGCGTTACGGCCGGGCGCTAAGAAATTAACCCGAGCTCACCAACCCCAGCGCCCGGCCTTTGTAGTACCAGCAGAAGTTCGAGATACCAGGTCCCACCTGTTAAGGAGGAAGCGCCATGTCGAGGAAATCCACGACTCTACTGATCACCACCAGTGTGGTCATCATTGCCGCAATTGCATTCTTCACGTCATCGAACCGTAACAACCCCACCAGCGAGCAAGTCGCGGGTGCGATTGGAACGGTCGACAAGTATCGGTCGGAACAGATCACGCCGAACGACGTCACGGTCAACACCACAAGCGACGTCGAAGCGATCTTCGGAACGCTGTTCAGCGACCCGGCCGCTCTCGAAGAGCTGGGCAACACGTTCGGCCGTCTCTCGCCGGACGAGCGCATGAAGCTTTATGAGCGCGGCACCACCCCCGAGCTGGCCGCCATGCTGCTCGAGCGCGGCACCGCCACCGAGCGTGCCGGCGTGTACGGCAAGGCGCACAAGGATGAGTGCGTGGCGATCCTGGCCCGCATGAATCCGGAACAGCGCAACGAGGTTCTGGCCAAGGCCGGCATCACCGACTTCGAACGCATGAATCTCGAAGAGCGCGGCAACGTCCTCGACCGTATGAGTGCCCAGGGCAAGGCGGACGTCCTCGCGGCCCACGCGACCGTCCAAGAGAAGGCCACCTTCCTCGGCCGTGCCGATGTCAGCGAGCGCATGAAGCTGTACGAGCGCGCCAATGCCGGCGAGCGCGGGCAGGTTCTGGGTCGCAACGACCTCTCCGAGCGCATGAAGCTGTATGAGCGCAGCACTCCGGAAGAGCGCGCCAGCGTCATCGGCCGCATGTCGCTCGAGGGCAAGGCCGACTTGATCGGCCGCATGGACCTGGCCGGCCGCGCGGAGGCGTTCAACGCCTTCACCCCGCAGGAGCGCGTCGATGCGTTCGATCGCATGGACCTGACCGCGAAGAACGACATCCTGGCCAAGGCCAATGTCACCCAAGCCGACTACGATCGTATGTCGATCGAAGGACGCTCCGAAGTGCTGGGCAAGCTCACGGTCGATGGTCGTGGCGACTTCATCGGCCGGGCTGCCGTGCAGGATCGGGCCCTCGCGTTCGACCGCGCCCCGGCGCAGGAGCGCGTGGACCTGGTCAGCCGTGCCATCGCGACGCAGGGTGCGACCCCGACGATGGAACGGACCGACTTTGAAAAGTCGCGCAAGTAGTTAGCTTCGCCCCCAACGCGCGACCTCATAGGGACGCCACGGCCAACACCGTGGCGTCCCGCTTTTTTATCGAGTAAACTCCCGAAATTCGACCCGAACCGTCCTCCATGCAGATCCCCGGCAAGCGTCATCGTCTGCACGCGCTCGGCGTGTTGCTCGCGTTGGTGCCCACACTCGTGTGGGCACAGCTGGATTTTCGCAGCCTCGAGACGTCCAACATGCGCGTGGTCTATTACGATCCCGAGCATGCCTACATTCTGCCGCACCTCGCGCGCTGCTTCGAAAACTCGATCGGGTTCTATAACCGCTTCGTGGGGTATTCGCCCTACGAGCGCGTCACCATTCTCTTGCAAGACTTCGACGACTACGGCTACGCGGGTACGTCGACCATTCCCAACAACTATCTGACACTCGGCATCGAGCCGTTCGAGTACGTCTACGAGACCTGCCCGACCAACGAGCGCTTCAATTGGGTGATGAGCCACGAGCTGTGGCACGTGGTGGCGTCGGAGAAAGCATCCAAGACCGACCGTGTGTTTCGCGGCATCTTCCAGGGCAAGGTGATGGCGGACTCGGACAATCCGGAGTCGATGATCTATTCGTACCTGTGCTCGCCGCGCCGCTTTGCGCCGCGCTGGTATCACGAAGGCTCGGCGGTATTCATCGAAACGTGGCTCGCGGGCGGGATCGGGCGGGCACTGGGTGGCTACGACGAGATGGCGTTTCGCGCCATGGTGCAGGACGGCTCGTACTTGTACGACTTGGTGGGCCTCGAGTCGGAGGGGACGACGAGCGACTTCCAGATCGGCCAGAACAGCTATTTGTACGGTACGCGCTTCATGTCCTACCTGGCGCTCCGGCACGGCCCGGAGAAAGTGGTGGAGTGGGTGAACCGCGACGACGGCTCCAAGGCGTACTACGCTTCCGAGTTCAAGAAGCTCTTCGGCGACAACATCGACGACGAGTGGCAGCGCTGGATCGAGTACGAGCACACCTTTCAGGAGGAGAACCTGGCGCGCGTGCGCGAGTTCCCGGTCACGCAGCACCGCGTCGCCTGCGAGCGCGCGCTGGGCTCGGTATCGCGCGGCTACATCGATGAAGAGACGGGGAAGCTGTTGGTGGCCGTCAACTATCCGGGGACCTTCGCGCACATCGCGGCCATCGACTTGCAGACGGGCAAGATCCAAAAGATCCACGACGTGCAAACACCGGCGCTCTACTACGTGACATCGCTGGCCTTCGACCCCGCCCAGCGCACGCTCTTTTACACCACCAACAATGGCAAGCACTGGCGCGATCTGAACGCCGTCGACGTGCGCACGCGCGAATCGAAGCGTCTCATCACCAACTGCCGCATCGGCGACCTCGCGTTCTGCAGCGCGGATTCCACGCTGTGGGGCGTGCAGCACCACAACGGGTTTTCGACCATCGTGCGAATCTCGCCGCCCTACGACGACTGGAATCGCATCCTACCGCTGATGGAGTTCAAATACGGCACCGACGTCTTCGACTTGGACGTGTCGCCGGACGGCAAGGTGCTCACGGGTTCGATGCTCGAGATCAACGGGGCGGTCAAGCTGGTCCGCTTCGATACCGCGGAGCTGTTGCGCGGCCAGACGGGCTACGGCGTAATGCACGAGTTCACCAACACCGCACCCGCGAACTTTGTGTTCTCGAAAGACGGACAGCACCTCTACGGCACGTCGTACCAGACCGGCGTGTCGAACGTCTTTCGCTGGGATTTTGCCGGCGAGAACATGGAGTGCGTGACCAACGCCGACATCGGGTATTTCCGCCCCATTCCGCGCGGTGATTCGCTGGTGGTGTTCGCGTACACCAGCGACGGATTTCGTCCCGCGGTCATTGCCGACACGATCCTCACCGACGTCAACGCGATCCGCTATCTCGGCCAGGCGGTGGTGGACCAGTGGCCGGTCGTCAAGGATTGGAAGCTGGGGTCGCCGCGCGCGGTGAACCTGGATTCGCTGACCACGTACGACGGCGAGTATCACAAATTCCGCAGCATCACCACGGCGTCCTTATATCCCATCGTGGAGGCGTACAAGTCGTACACGTCGATCGGACTGCGCTGGAACTTCATGGACCCGTTGGGACTCCACGGCGGCGATATCAAGGTCGGCGTCTCACCGACGTCGAGTCTCCCCGACGAGGAACTGGTGCACGCGGCGTTTACGTACCGCCACTTTCCGTGGACGCTCAAGGCCGCGTACAACAAGGCCGACTTCTACGATTTCTTCGGCCCGCGTAAGACCAGCCGCAAGGGTTACGGCGTGGGATTGATTCGCTCCGATTACTTGATCGCCGACAAGCCGCGCTTTCTGGAGTACACCATCGACGTCGCGTACTACGGGGGATTGGAGCGGCTACCGTACAACCAAAACATTCTCGCCACGTTCGACAGCTACGCCGCGGCGTCGGCGGGGCTGAACTTCAAGCGCACGCAAAGCTCCATCGGCTCGGTCGACGAAGAGAAGGGAATCAAGTGGGGGCTGAATCTGGAAGGCAACTTGGTAAACGACGATTTCTACACCAAAGGCATCGCCGAGCTGGATGTGGGATTCTTGACTCCCATCGATCACTCGTCAATTTGGCTGCGCAACGTGGGTGGCTATTCGCGCGGCGATCGCGATGATTCGTTTGCGAGCTTCTACTTCGGTGGTTTCGGCAACAACTACGTCGATCATCAAGAGGTGAAGCGCTACCGGGACTACGACCGCTTCCCGGGTGTCGAGATCGACGAAATTGGGGGCACCAACTTCGTCAAGTCGACGGTCGAGTGGACGCTCCCGCCGGTTCGCTTCCGCCGCGTGGGATTCCAACAGCTCTATTGCACGTACGCGCGCACCGCGCTCTTCGTGGGTGGTGTCGCGGTGAACCTGGACGACGAGGCGTTTCGCCGCGAGGTGGGCAACGTCGGCGGCCAAATAGACTTTCGCCTGGTCATCTTCTCCGCACTCGAGTCGACACTCTCCGTCGGTTACGCGGCGGCGAAGGAAGAGGGCCACAAGATGGACACCGAGTTCATGATTTCGCTCAAGATTTTGTAATGGACCTGGTCATTCGATTTGCGGTGAGTCTGTTGCCCGTGGTGCTGTTCCTCATCACGCTGGTATATCTCGACAGCTACAAGCTCGTGCACCCGCGACCGCTGGTGATGGCCATCCTGATCGGTGCGATCGTGGCCTTGGTGTGCCTCAGCATCAACGACGCCGTCATTCACGAGCTCGGCATCCGCCGGCGCGTGTCGTCGCGCTATTTCGCCCCGGTGCTGGAGGAGGCCCTCAAGGCGAGCTACGTGATGTGGCTGATTCGTCGCAGGCGCGTGGGCTTTCCGGTGGACGCGGCCATTCTCGGCTTCGCGGTGGGCTGCGGCTTCGCGTTGATCGAGAACACCTACTATTTGCAGACGCTGAAAACGAGCGGCATCGCCGTGTGGGTGGTGCGCGGGCTGGGCACCGCGGTGATGCACGGCGGCATGACGGCGGTCTTCGCCATCATCGCCAAGACGCTATACGACCGGCGCGAGGGCAAAGGGGCGTGGTGGCTGCCCGGCCTCGCGCTCGCGATTGTGCTGCACTCGCTCTTCAACCATTTCATTCTGCCCCCAATTGTTTCTACGGTGGTGCTGCACGCGACACTGCCGGGGATCATTCTATTTGTTTTCTGGCGCAGCGAGCGCGCCACCAAGCGTTGGCTGGGCGAGCGCATGGACGTCGACGCGGAGCTCTTGGAGATCATCAACTCCGGTAAGATTTCCGAAAGCCGCATCGGCCATTATATCGAGGCGATGAAAAAACAATTCTCACCCGAGGTGCTGGTCGACATCCTGTGCTACTTGCGCGTCCACGTCGAGCTCGCCATCGCGGCCAAGGGAGTGCTGATGATGCGCGAAGCCGGCTTCAAAGCGGCCGCGCCGGAGGGAACCCAGGAGAAATTCCGCGAGCTACGTCATTTGGAACATTCCATCGGCAAGACGGGACGGCTCGCCATCGCGCCGTTTCTGCATACGAGCTCGCGAGACCTCTGGCAGATCTACATGCTCGATCAGTAGGAGCGCTCCAAGACCAATCGCTCCAGTCGATCGTGTTCTGCGTCGTATTTCTCCAATACGATACGATCACCGTCGGTCGAATAGTCATAGCCGCCATCGATGATCAAAGACCAATCAAAATCGGCCGTGTAGAAGCAGCTTGGAAACGGATTATTGTCGTCGGAACGCGTCCGCCGCTGGAACGTGATTCGGTTCTCATCATCTACATAAACAAATCCGCTACCGCACGGCGGATATGGATGGTTGTGCGGGAAGATGTGGTAGAACTCGCCCCGAAGTGCGAGATCGAACGAGCCGCTGCGCTCTTGCGGTGATGGTGTCGAATACGCGTCGATTACGGTAAACGTTCCCGAGTACGGGCCGTACAGGCGCGGAGTTGGTTCGAATTCATATTGAGGGGTCTGGGACGAGGCGCACGCAGCGAGAACCAAGACGAGTACGGGGAGTGAATGCAGTCGCATCGCGACTCCTTTCCTCAGGGGCGGCCGGCTGCGACACTATCTTACAATGTCCCGGTGGTAATCGTCTAGCAGGCATGCTGCAGGAACAAGTACGCCATAGTTGCCCGCGTCTTCTTCTGGGTGGACCAAAATTAAGTTGGGTCGAAATCACCTTCAGAGCGACGGTAAGCACTCATTTCACAAAGTTGCACAAGAACGGTGAACAAAACAAAGACGCCTGGGCTCATGAATTGCCCAGGCGTCTTTGCAGGTTCTTGTCAATGTGGTTGACAGTGTTCCCGGGAGTTTGGGTGGTAATCGCCTTCCCTGGGAAAGTAATCACCTCTTTCACAAGCCCCAACTCAGTGCCCGCGACGCGTAGTGCGTGATGTGGTCGCGCGTGACGCCTTCGAGGTAGCCGCAACCGGAACGTTGCGCGACGACGGTTTCACGCGGCGAGCCCGCTCCGATACACCGTCGCCGTCGCCGTTGGCGTTCGCCCGCACGCGCAGGTGACCGTTGACACGCTTCGATTTCGACGGCTGCGGCACCGGAGCCTGCCCCTTGAGCTCGCGCAGCATTTCCTCGAGGAACATGATGACGCGCTGGTTCTGCGCGCGCTCGGTCGAGCTCCACGTCTCTTTGCTGGCGCGCTTGTGCGCCACCTTGTACTTCCGCCCGGTCATCGACGTGGTGTAGTCGTTCGCGTTGATCTTCTTCACCACTTGGTGGGCGAGGATATACCAGTGATACTCGGTGCCGACCGGGGCCCCGGAGCCTTCGGGCGCGTGACCGGCGCGGCGCTTGGTCACCTCGTAGTTGAACTCCCACTTGTCGGGAGTGATCTTGCGCTCTTTCCACTCGCCTTGGTCGTAGCGCCACTTTTGCCCGCGACCGACTTTGGCCCCGGTATACACCTGGCCGTTGTGTTGTTTGAATGCGTTGTAAGTTGCCGCGATGTCGCGCTTGCCCTTCTTGCGCGTCTTCATCCGCGGCGGTGCAGGAATCGCCATGTGCCTTTTCATGCGTTTCCATCCTTTCCAGGCGGTATGCCACCTGCACGATAGAAGGCACGAAGGGGCGCTGACAGACCGGCGAGGCCGTCGTCGCGAGAAAAATTACAAACAGGCTAGCGCAGCAGCACCATCTTCACGGTCTGCGTGGATCCGAGTGCGGTCACGCGCGCGAAGTACAGGCCGGTGGGAAGGTTGCGCCCCGAGTCGTCGCGACCGTCGAAGGTCACGCGCCGCGAGGGGCTGGCGTTGTAGTCGGTGAGCGTGCGCACGCGCACGCCGGCGACGTCGAACACCTCGACGGTGACATCTCCGCGGCCACCCATCTCGAGCGCGATGGTGGTGGTGTGGGAGAACGGATTGGGTTCGGGCGGTCGCACCGAGAACGCGGCACTGGGCGTGGCCGGCTGGACCGGGGTGGCGATGCCGCCGCTCGCCAACACGCGCAACGCGTACACGTCGTCTTGGCTGCCGTTGGCGGCGGCGCGCGAATCGGTCCACGCGATCACTCCGCCGCCCGCACCGTCGGAGACGATCGCGGGAAAACTTTGATCCTGCGAGGCGTTGCACACCACGTTCCCGTCCTCGGACCACTGCGCCTCGCCGGATGCGTTCATGCGCTGCGCGTAGATGTCGAACACGTCCTGCGCGTTGCGGTCGTCCATCCACGTATGGATGAACCCGCCCGCGCCGTCGGGAATCATCGCACTGTTCATCTGCGAGAAGGGCGCATTGCTGACGACGGCCTCGAAGGGCGTCCATTGCGGGGTACCGTTGCCGTCGATGCGTTGCGAGTAGAGTTGGTAGTCGGCGCCCGCCGCCGACGTCCACGCGACGGTGGCGCCGCCGGCGCCGTCGCCCCAGGCGCGCGGCGCGAGCAGGTATGGACCGCTTAGTGTGCTGCTGACGATAACGCCGCCGCCGGTCCACAATGCACCGCCGGTCGAGTTGATGCGCTGCGCATAGATGCCTTCGACTTGGCGATAGTCGCTCCAAACCATGACCGCTCCGCCGCTGCCGTCGGCCACCGTGATGGGATAGCCTTGCACCGCGGAGTTCTTGCAGATGCCGAGCCCGACGACGTCGAGCACGGTGCCACCGCCGCTCACCCGTGTCGCGTAGATGTCGGCGTTGGTCGCCGGTGTGCGGAAGTCCTGCCACACAATCATGGCACCGCCCGTTCCAAACGGCGACAGCGCCGGGAAAACCTGGTCGTTGGCAGCCGCCGACACCACGATGCCCAACGGGTCCGACACCACTCCGGTGGATGTCACCCGTGCCGCGTAGACGTCGCGGAAGTTGAGGCCGTAGTTGCGATAGTCCTCCCAAGTCACCACCGCACCACCCGAGCCGTTGGATATGATCGCGGGCAAGAGCTGGTTATCGGTCGCGGTGGACAGGGCCACACCGTTCGCCGTCCACTGCGCGGCCCCGGCTCCGTTCAGTCGCTGCACGTAGATGTCGGAGGTAGCACCGCCGCGATAGTCGGCCCACGCGGAGATTACACCGCCGCTGCCATCGGATACCGCCACCGGTGTGATTTGGTCTCCCGCCGCGGCGCACGTCGCGACCCCGTTCGCCGTCCACTGCACGTGCCCAGTGTTGTCGATGCGTTGCGCGTAGATGTCCTTGTTGGCGCCGCGTCCATCCACCCACACCACGATGATGCCGCCCGCCCCATCGGGCACCGCGACCGCACCCGACTGGGCGTTGGTCGCGTTGCAAACCACCGATCCATTGAGCAGCCACTGTGCGCGCGCATTAAAGGGAATCGCTAGCACGAAAGAGAATGCTGCAAGCCACAGACGTCGGCTTCTCATCGGGGAGGTCCTCCGGAGATCGTATTGGCGTGGGGATCGGAACGAACAACTTGGGGGCCGGCTTACCGCCCCATTATAAACCGAAGCAGGGAATCTTACACCACCGATCTCGCGGGGTTGAAACAAAGCCTGTGCGGCGGGTAAGCTGGGCGGACCATGTGGCTATTCGACACGACGACGCGTGCCGGTAATGGGAGTCGGGGATGCCCGGCGAGCTGATTCCGGCGGATCTTCAGCAGTTCATCGTCAAGAGCATCGATTCCATTGCCCAGCTGGAGGCGCTGTTGCTGTTGGCGGCCGCCTCGGAGGTGCCGTGGCCGGTGCCTGCCATCGCCGCACGGCTTTACATTACCGAGAGCGAGACCAAGACATTGCTCGACCGGCTGGCGGTGGAAGGGCTCGCCGCTGGCGAAGGGGACCCGGTTCAGTATCGCTATCGCCCGGCGTCGGCCGAGCTCGACGATTGGGTAAAGCGGCTCGCCGTAGTCTACAGTCAGCACCTGGTTCCGGTCACCAATCTCATCCACGCCAAGCCGCGGACGCGGGTCCAAGAGTTCGCCGACGCCTTCAAGCTGCACAAGGATGTCGCACGAAAGGACGAGGAATGATGGCACCTGTCATCTATGGACTGTGTGCGTTGACCGCGCTCTTGTGCGCTTGGCTCTTGATCCAGGCCTATCGCCGCAGCCGTTACAAGCTCCTGTTGTGGAGCGGGCTGTGTTTTGTCGGGCTCACGCTGAACAATTTTCTGCTGGTGGTGGACAAGCTGGTGGTACCGGAGGTCGACCTCTCCGTGTGGCGCTCCGCGACCGCGCTCTTGTCGCTCATGGTATTGATCTATGGCTTGGTCTGGGACGCCGAGTGAAGGGGATGCGATGAACACATTATTGCTCGGTGCCAACGCAATGGCGGCCGCTATCGCGGCACTATTTTTCCTGCGCTTCTGGCGCGACACACGCGACCGCTTCTTCCTTTTTTTCGCCGCGGCGTTTTTCATCGACGCGGCGAACCGCGTCGGGTTGGCCATCGACCAGTACTCGGAAGAGACCGAGCCGGTGTACTATCTAGTGAGACTTCTGTCGTTTAGCCTGATCCTCGCAGGCATCGCGTACAAAAACCGAAAGTAGCCTGCGTTTCCCACTATAATGGAGGGCCATGCCGAACCCCGATGTCGTATCGCTCCTCGAAATGGTCGATCAGGCCTTCGACAAACGCGCGTGGCATGGAACCAACCTCAAGGGATCGCTGCGCGGTATTACTGCGAAGCAGGCGGCGTGGCGGCCGGGGAAGGGCCGTCATAATATTTGGGAGCTCGTGGTGCACGCCGCGTATTGGAAGTACACGGTGCGCCGGAAGCTGCGTGGCGAGAAGCGCGGCTCGTTCGAGCTCGACGGATCGAATTGGTTTGTGCGGCCCGCACCCGGCGCCGCCGACGAGAAAGCGTGGAAGCGAGACATGGCGCTATTGTTCGCGACGCACCGCAGCCTGCGCGAAGCGGTCGCAGGGCTCAAGAGTGCCGACCTGGGTAAACGGCCGCCCGCGACCCGCGTCGATGTGCGCGGACTCGTGGTTGGCATCGCGGCACACGACCTGTATCACACGGGACAAATCCAGATCATCAAACGACTGATGGTGAAATCATGAAGACGTTTTTCCTGGCTCTCATCTTATTGGCTTCAAGCAGTAACGCCTTCGCCCAAGACGATCCGCACGCCGCGTGCGCCGCGCCGCCGACGTACGTTCCCAGCGAGCTCTTGGTGCGCACGCTTCCGCTGCGCAAGGGAGTCGGAAATTCGCACGAGGCCGTGACCACGACTTCGAAAGAAGCGCAGAAGTATTACGACCAGGGGTTGAATTACCTCGAGTCGTATGTGTGGATCGAAGCGTCGCGCTCATTTCACGAGGCGCTGCGCAAGGATCCCAACCTTGCCATGGCGTACATCGGCTTGTCGCGCACGCACTCCGGCATGGACGACGCCGACGGCGCCAAGATGTATTTCGAGAAAGCGAAAGCATTGGCACCCAAGGTGAGCGAGCGTGAGCAGCGCCGCATCGCCATCCGCGAAGCCCAGCTCGCGGCCATGGAGAATATCGAAGACAACGCCAAGCTGGCGGCGTATCGCAAAGTGGTCGAGGACGCGCTGGCAAAGGACATCGACGATGCCCAGCTGTGGGTGTTGGCGGGGAACGCACAGGAGTCGACCGCGGCAGGACGCGGACAGCGCGGCGGGGCGAACACGGTGCCGTATTACAACCAAGTGCTGGCGCTGGTGCCGAACCACGCCACCGCGCACCACTATCTCATTCACTCGTACGAGACCATCGGGCTCATCGATCGTGCGCTGGAGCACGGGGAAGTGTTCGCGCGCGAGTCGCCGTCCATTCCGCACGCCGCGCACATGTGGGCGCACGACCTGCGCCGCGTGGGTCGCATCGACGACGCCATCACCCAGTTCAAGAAGACGGACGCCCTGGAGCGCGCGTACTACCAGGCGGAGAGTATCGACCCGTCGATGGATTGGCACCACGGTCACAACTTGGATCTGCTGGCGACGTGTTACCAGCACAAGGGTCAGATGGCGATCGCGGAAAAGACACTGCGCGAAGCCGCGGCACTGAAGAAGGTGACCGCCTACCACGCGTTCAACGAGAAAGGGCTCCCGGCGTTTTTGATTCATCGCGGTCGCTACGAAGAGGCGCTGGAAGCGGCGCGCGCGATGACCAAGTTCGAGTATCCGCAAGCGCGCACCGTCGGCCACGCACTGGCGGCGCACGCGCTGGCGGATCTCGGCCGGCTCGACGAGGCGCGCGCAGAATTGACCGCGGCGGAGCGCGAGCTCGAGCAAGTGCCGGCGGTGACGCCGGGCATCGTCCCGAAGCGCTCCATCGTCAAGGTGTGGGTCGACGCTGCGCGCGGCGAGGTGCTGTTGAAGACGGGACAGCTTGCGGAAGCGAATCCATTGCTGAAGAACGCCGAGCGCGACCTACGTGCCACACCCGGCCCCGACGCGTGGACGCAGGCGCTGTTTCGCTTGGAGACCATCGCGCGTAGCGCCCGCGAGGCGGGAGATTGGGAGCTCGCGGAGTACACCGCGAAACAAATGCTCGACCACGACAGCGCGTACGGCGGGAGTCATCTGGCGATGGCGCTAGTGTTGGAGCATAAAGGCGACTCCGCCTCTGCCAAGAAAGAGTTGGCGGAGGCGAAACGTTATTGGAAGGATGCGGATCGCGACATGGCCGAGCTCAAGCAGGTGGAGACGGCAGCGCGGCGGTAGTCGTCGCTCGCGACCTTGTGAAAAAGGTGATTACTTTCCCAGGGAAGGCGATTACCACCCAACAGCTCAGACGAGCGTAAACCTTGTTGGCGGGTGCCAAGACAAAGACGCCTCGGCATTTGATGAGCCCGGGCGTCTTTGTCTTGGGTTCAGGCTGGTTGTCACGCGCGTCTTACAGACATGCGCAAACTCGCCTACTTGACCAGGATCATCTTCTTCGTCTCGGAGCGGCTTTCCGCGGTGAGACGGTAGAAGTACACGCCCGACCCGACGACCGTACCGCGATCGTCACGGCCATCCCACTGGACTTCATGAGCTCCGTGCGGATTGTCTGCGTCCAATATCGTGCGCACGATCGCGCCGTTGGCATCGTAGATTGCCAGCAACACGTGCCCTTGCTTCGGAATCACAAACCGGATCGTCGTTGACGGGTTGAAGGGATTGGGCCGGTTCTGCTCGAGCCGCAACGTCATCTCGTCCACTCTGACGCTAACGATCGGTGAGAAGAACTCGCCGTCGGCGTCGCTCACGCCGATTTGGTAGTCGTACCACTCGCCCGGCTGCACGGTGGCATCTTCGTAACCAAACTCGCGACCCTCGCCGGCGCCCCCGCGCGCGATGGGCGCAAGCGGTCCACCTTTGGCACCGCGATAGATGTTGACGCCCTGCACGCCGAGATCGGAGCGAAACCTGCTGCGCAGTTCCACCACACCGTCGTGCGTGGTTGCTTCGAACGACATGATCGCGACCGCGTTTGGAGACCCCGTCACGAACTGGGCGTACACATCGTAGTCGCCGCCGCGGCTGTCCGACCACGCACAGAGGGCTCCACCCGTGCCGTCGGGAACCAGCGTGGTCACCACTTGGTCGCCGTCGGTCGCACTGGTCGCGACACCATCCAAGGTCCACAGCGGTTTGCCGGACGAGTTGACGTACTGCGAATAGGTGTCCCAGTTCAAGGCGTTGCGCTGGTCGAACCACGACACGAAGGCGCCGCCGGCGCCGTCGGTCACGATCTTGGGTTCTTCCTGGCGCAACGCGTTTACGCAAACCGGAACACCGTTCGCCGCCCACAGCGGTGTGCCGGATGAATTCAAACGCTGCGCGTACACGTCGTAGTCGACGGCGGTATTACGGCCGTCTTGCCACACCAGCAGTACGCCACCCGCGCCGTCTTCGGCGATGCGTACTTGGTTTTGCAGTCCGGAACCGGTGGCCACTCCGACGCCGTTCGCCGTCCACAGCCGCGCTCCCGCTGCGTTCACGCGTTGTGCAAAGATGTCGCGGCCAAAATCGCGCGCGTCTTCCCACGCGGCAATGAAACCGCCCGCACGGTCGGAAACGATGACGGGGCGATCTTGGGACTGTGCCACCGCGCACACGGCGATGCCGTTGTCGGCCCCGTTCATCCATTGCGCTGTGCCCGCCGCGTTCAAGCGCTGCGCGTAGATGTCGTTGCCACCGATCTGCGCGCGCGAGTCGTGCCACGCAATTAGCGCACCCGAGGCACCATCGGGCACCACCACGGCGTCGGACTGCGCACCGGTGGCCGACGGGCTCACGGGCACGCCGTTGGCCGTCCACTGCGCGACACCTTGGCCGTTGATGCGCTGCGCGTAGATGCGCGCCGGCGCCGTGCGCAAATCCGTCCACACCACAATGGCGCCGCCGGCCCCGTCCGCGGCGATGCAGCCGCGAAACGTGATGGATTGATTGCCGGTGGCGGTGCACACCGCGACACCGTTGGCGCTCCATTGCGGCACGCCGTTCGTGCCCAGCCGCTGCGCGTAGAGGTCGTAGCTCCCCGACCGGGCGTCGACCCAAACCAGAATGGTGCCGCCGGTGCCATCGGCGACGAGTCCGTTGGCACTCTGTGCCGCCGCCGCGGTGCATACCGCAACACCGTCCGCGGTCCATTGCACGTCGCCGGACGCATTCACCTTTTGCGCGTAAACGTCGCCGTCACCGTTGCGGAAGTCTTGCCACACGACCACGAAACCGCCCGCGCCGTCGGAGGCCATGAAGGGGACGTATTGATTGGCATCGCGATGGCAAAGCGGGATGCCGTTGGGCATCCATTCAGCGTGGGTGACAGTGGGGAGGAGCCATAACCAGAACGAGGCGCGGAGGGCGTGGTGATGTGGCAAGTGAAGGCCTCCTCAACAGCCCTCCCGAGGCACTATTGGAGCAGACGGAGTGGCCCGCTTTCCGTGCGCTGGTTCACGCCGGACGCGGAATGCAGCGATCGGGCGGCGGGACGCCAGTCTTCGTCCGCCGCCGCCGAAGCTACTTGAGGAGAACGAGCTTGCGCGTTTTGACCATCCCGGTCGCCTCCAGGCGCGCGAAGTAGATCCCCGTGGGAGCGCCGAGTCCGCTGTCCGCGCGGCCGTCCCACCGCGCAACGTGCTTTCCGGCATCGCGCGGCTCGTCGAGCAACGCCGCCACGAGCGCACCGGTGACATCATAAATTCGTAATGTCACACGACTCGCGTCGGCGAGCGAGAAGGGAATTGTGGTCTCGGGATTGAAGGGATTGGGATAGTTCTGCCCCAGAGCAGTGGCAAGCGGCGCGTGTTCCAAGCCTGTCGTCGCACCGGTTTTCACGAGGATGTCGTATGGTGGCTCGCCCATGGAAATCGGCCCGCCCGGGATCTCGGAGTGTGTCGTCATGTCGAAACAGCGAATGCCGGCCGCACTCACCAAATTGAAATCAGCGACCAGCAGTCCAAGAGACGACGGCTCGATGTCGGTCAGATATCGGAAGTTGTTGACGCTCGCACTCAACATCGCGCCCCCGATTTTCAGGCCGGTAGTGGGATTGAATGCAATCAGCTCCATCGTCGACTCCGACGGAAGAATGATGGCGAAGCCTTTGGTGTCGGAGACGATTTCGACGTCGCCGATGTCTCCACCGGCGTTTGCTTCGGTGAGAATTACCGACTGGATGGAGGGATTGGCCGCGTCGCACTGCACCACGCCGCCGTCGAGAACCCCGCTCGCGCCAATGCAGGAGAAGTACGCTTTGTGTGCGCCTCCTTGGACGCGGAAGTTGATCTCCGTCGCGGGCTTTTGCAGGATGAGCGGTATACCCTGGAGTCCCACTGTTAACGGGTCCATGTCGACCAGCGCTTCGGTGGCGAGATCGTACACCGCGAGCAAGCTGGTCCCGGTGGGAACGCCCGTCGCGTGAACGACGCGCTGCAAGCAAAAGTACAAGCGACCACCGTACGCGAACATTTGATCCATCTCCGGGACGCCGTCGGCGTCCGCTAATGCCCCCATATTGATATCGCCGGCGAAGGCAAGATTCGACGTGAGTCGCAATGCGCCCAGTCGTTCGTAGCGGGTGATGTACAGGAACGACGATATCTGGACAATGTCGCGCGGTGTCGATGGATCTGCAAACGTGTAGGGCTCGATCAGTGAATTGAAGTTGTTGCATTCGTCGAGGATGTCGAGCCGGTTGTCGTCGTTTACCCCGTACACGCGATCGCCATACAGGCGAAGCGTCGCCAGGCTGGATACCGTTTCCACCCCGATGGTTGCGGTCTTGGTTGCGGGATCCAACACTGATACTGCTCCATCGATGCTATTGAAGATGTGCATGGTACTGACGAGGATGTAGTCGTTGTTGCACTGGGCGTCGACGCGAGTGCTGGCGGCAAGAATCAGGAACGAGCAGAAAACGGCACGGGTACTCATGGAAGTACCTCCACTAGGACATTGGGACTTGTCCGCGCGTGGATACAGGACGCTCGGCTGGTGGAACGATTATAGAAGAGAAGCGGCGGCGGACGGAAGGGCCATCCGCCGCCCTCGCAGCTATTTTAGGAGTACGATCTTGCGGGTCCGGGTCGCGCTCGAGTGCTCGAGCCGCACAAAGTAGACGCCCGAGCTGACGCGCGCTCCCTCTGCGTTCTCGCCGTCCCAGCGAACGGGATACGACCCCGCATCGCGAACCTCATCCACCAGTGTTGTGACATGCGCGCCGGTGATATCGAGCACGGACACCACCACGCGTCCGCGTGACGGAACGTCGTAGCGAATCGTGGTCGCGGGGTTGAAGGGGTTGGGATACGCGCTGACCGCCAGCGTGAACTTCCGCGTGCCGACGTCGGAGGCGGTGTTGGTGCGGCTGGCGGCGCCTTCGTTGCCGGAGAAATCGGTGGCCGTCACGTAATAGAAGGCGTGGGGTGTCGCAACTACATTCATGCCGGTGTCGATGGTGTGTCCGATCAACACGGCGTTGGTATCGAAGGTCGGCGACGACGATCCGTACACGGAGAAGAAATCGAAGTCCGCCGCTTTAGACTTGTTCCATGTCAGCGATCCCGCCGCGAAGATAAAATTGCCCGGCGCGGATGGCGCCAGGTTATCGACCGAGTAGCCCGATGCTTGGTTGGAATCCCAATAGCGGTGCGGGACGCTGGTGGCCGCACGAATGAAAAATACCGATAGGTGCTGTCCATTCGCGACGGTCGAGTCCGCCTCCGTGGGAACAACGATGGAATAGTTGCTCTCGCCGTGCGCCGACACCGAGCCCACCAGCTCCCAATCGTCCAGCAGGAGACCGCGCCGCTCGGCTGACGGCAGCGGATCGATACGGCGGAATGCTTCATATTGTGACACCTGCGGCGTCGCCCCCGGCAGATCGCCGCCGGACGCCGCGAACGTAATGCGCACTTGCCGGCCCTGATCGTTGCCGACGTCCGCGATGGTGCTGATTTGAGGCTGGCCGGCCGCGGAACCGAACTTGGCCACCATGATATCGGCCGAACCGGCGGCGTAAAGCTCGCCGCCACCCAAGTCGATCACGTGTGGGTCCGCTCGACCGGACGTGATCACATTTCCGGCAAAATCGAGAACGACATCGTTGAAAACGTCGGCTTCGGACGTCCCAAATGCCGCGCTCCACTGGTGGACGCCACTGCTATTGAGTTTCACGATCGCTGCGTCGGAAAGTCCCTTGGAAACGAAATTGTCTCCACCAAAACCAACCGTGAAGTTGAAGCTCCCCGAAAAAAGTACGTTTCCCGATCCATCCAAGGCCACGTCGAGACAATCGTCGAGGCTGGTGCTGCCGTATCGTCTGCTCCACTGGTGCGTTCCCCCAGAGTTGAATTTCGCGACGACCATGTCGGTGGAGCCGGCGCTGATAAGTCCACCGCCACCGAAATCAACCGTATTGGAAAACCTTGCACCCAATATCACATTCCCGGGGCTGTCCATGGTCACGGCATTCGCCACCTCTGGTCCAAGTGCGCCGAATCGTTTGCTCCATTGATGCGTTCCCGCGGTGTTGAATTTCACGAGGCAAATGTCGGAAGTACCTGCACTGGTTAACGGGCCACCACCAAAGTCGATGGAGTTCTGGAAATAGCCGGTAAACACCACATTGTTGGAGCCGTCGACCGCAACCGCAGTACCGACGTCCGCCAGCGTCGAACCGAACGTTTTGCTCCACTGGTGGAGGCCGTCAAAGTCGTATTTCGCCAGGACGATATCGGTGTTGCCCGCGTGCGGCAGCGGCCCGCCTCCCATATCGACGGCACCCAAGGCTAGACCGACTAAGTAGATATTCAAGTTGGCATCGACCACCACGCCGTTGCCCTCGTCGATGCTGACTGAACCGAATTGTCGACTCCAAATGTGGGTCCCGGTCGGAAAATATCTCGCCAGGAAGATGTCGCCGCTGCCCACGCTCACCAAGTTGGCTCCGCCGAAACTGACCGTGCCGTTGAAACTACCCGTGACGACAAGCCGGTCAATCGCGTCCACGAAAATGGAAGTCGCAATGTCATTACCCGTGCTGCCGAACCGCTGACTCCATACGTGAGCGCCAGCCGGGTTGTACTTAGCCATGAAAATGTCGTTGCCGCCGGCACTCGTTAAGACCCCACCGCCGAGGTCGATGGTGGTCGCGAAATGTCCGACGATGTAAACGTTGTTCTCGTGATCGACTGCCATGCCGTTCGCGAGATCGCTACCGGGTCCGCCGAAACGCTTGCTCCAGTAATGGACCGGAGACTGGGCATTGGTGGAGGACGCGAGGATCAGGAAGACGAAGGCAAGCAAACGAGTGACCGGGCGCATGGATGCTCCTTTTTGTTGAACGCTGGCGTATGCGTAAGACACACCCGCCCGCGCCCGATCACGAATTTTCTTTAGAAAACTACTTTAGGAGAGCGAGAAAGGCGGAAAAAGCTCTCGTTCGCCGCCTGCATGGATCGCGTTAGCTTGTGGAAAAAATGCTTACCGTCGCTCTGAAGGTGGTTTTCACCCATCTTGCGCCCGCCAAACAAGAACGCTGGGCAACTAACTCGCCCAGCGTTCTTGTTTGTGAGACTACGAATTACTTGAGGAGAGCGATCTTTCGCGTCTCTATCAATCCATTCGCACTCAGCCGCACGAAATAGATGCCGGTCGGCGCAATCGCGCCCGCTTCCGTGCGCCCATCCCAACCCGCGACGTGCTCTCCCGTCTCGCGACGCTCATCTACCAACGTGGCGACGTACGCGCCGTTCACATCGTAGATACCCAGCGTGACGTGCCCCGTCATCGACATCGTGAAGGGAATCGACGTCGAGGGATTGAAGGGATTCGGATAGTTCTGCCCCAGTGTCGCCACTCGTGGAGTGTCCCCGACCGCGGTCTCGCAGCCGCCAACCGGGCAATAGAAGAGCACATCGAGGATGTCGAACGGCGGCAAGCCGACATCGAGCGGATTCGCGAGAATCTGCGTATTGTTCGCGATGTTGAAAAAGCGCACGCCGGGGTCGGTGGGCTTGCGGTCGGCGAGCATCAAGTCGGTGCCGATTTCGAGGTCGCTCAGGTGATAGCCGCCCGGGTTGTAGATGGTCGGGCCCGTCTTCGTTCCCGTCGTCGGATTGAACTCGATGAGGATCGTCTCGAACGACGCGTTCGCGACAATCGCGTAGCCCTTCGACTGAGACACAATAGCGAAATCCAAGATGTCACCGCCCGCGGCGGTTTCGGACAGCATGAGCGAGTGATTGGCGGCGTTGCCCGAACTAATGCGCAGGATACCGCCGTCGCTCACGCCGAAGAATCCCACCGCCGACAACGCCAGGTCGGTAGCACCGCCACCGAGATTGGGCACAATCTCCGAATACGGATTGGTGCGAAGCAGCGTCACCGCTTGCACGCCACCCGTGCCAGGATCGGTGTCGAGTACCGTGTCCGTGTTCATGTCGATCTTCACAACATAGCTCGTGCCGGTGGGCGCATAGAAGTTGTTGCGGTCCAACCGCTGCACCGTGACCCACAGAATATTGTTTTGCCGGAACATCTGATCCATCTCGGGGATCCCGTCGGCGTCGGCAAACGACGCGAGGTTAATGGTCCCGAGCGTCGCGCCGTTGGTAAGGTCCATCTTGAGGACACTCGTCATGTCGTAGCGCGTGATGTACGCGATCGTCCCAAGATCGTTGACCCAGATGTCGT
>JAICFA010000017.1 GCA_025923935.1 Candidatus Krumholzibacteriia bacterium | reverse complement strand
CTCATGGCCTGCACGAGCTGCTCGCGGGGAACTTGGGGAACCTGGAACGGGAGGCCGCACGCGGCGAGAATCCACCGGGTGGACTTTTCGAACTGGGTGAACGCGAGTCCGCGCGTGACGGAGATCTTCAAGGCGGCGAGCATGCCGAACGCAACGGCCTCACCGTGAGTCAGCACGCCGTAGCCGGTGGCTTGCTCGAGGGCGTGGCCGACGGTGTGCCCAAGATTCAGCACGCGCCGCAGTCCTTGCTCGTAGGGATCTTCCTCTACGATGCGCGCCTTGACGCGCGCGCACGCGGCGACACACTCATCCAACAGCTCAGCATTGCGCAGCGAGATCTTCTTGCCGGCCTTCTCGAGCTTCGTGAATAGCTCGGGCGCGCCAATGATGGCGGTCTTCACGACTTCCGCCATGCCGCTGGCGACTTCGCGCTCGGGAAGGGTGGCGAGCACTTCGACATCGGTGAGAATCAGCTGTGGCTGATAAATGGCGCCGATGAGGTTCTTGGCACGGGGATGATTGACGCCGACCTTGCCGCCGATCGAAGAATCCACTTGTGATAACAATGTGGTGGGTACCTGCACGAAAGCTAATCCGCGCATGTAATTCGCGGCGACGTAGCCGGCGACATCGCCGGTGACGCCGCCGCCTAACGCGACGACGACACTGTCGCGGGTGGCACCGGTGTCGGCCAGCTCATAGAGCAGCGCTTCGGCCTGCTCCATGGTCTTGGATTCTTCCTTGTCGTCGAGCTGAATGAATTTGTTGGGGAGTGCCTTGGCGTCGAGTGCGGCGCGCGCGGCGGCACCATGAAATCCGGCCACGGTGCGGGACACGAACACGTAGACCTGCCCGTTCATGCCGCACGCGCGAATCCATTCGCCGAGTTTGGCCAAGGCACCGCGGCCGATGACGATGCGGGTCAATCCGTCCTCGCCGGGGCGGGCTTTGCGGCCGGGAACGGGGCGCGCGCCGGCGCGCATGTGGAGCAGCTCCTCCTTATATAGTACTCGCTCGGATACTTCGTAGGCAGATTCTGCCGGGTTGCGGCGCGTGGTGTCGACGCGGCGCGCGATGCGGTGGTACGTGGGCTTGCGTTCCTGGTAGAGCTTGTGCGCTTCGGTTTTGGCGTCATCACCGGCCGCGAGCTTGGGTCGTCCGCTCATTTGCGACGCGCGACGCACGATTTCCTCGAGTGACGCTTCCAACAGCACCAGGGTTCCGAGCGTTTCCAAATACGTGAACGTTTCTTCGCGCATGAGCGCGCCGCCACCGGTCGCGATGACCACGCCTTGGGCTGTCCCTTCGGCGCCGGCGGGGACGGCCAGCGATTTGCAAATCTCGGCCTCGAGGTCGCGAAACC
This sequence comes from Candidatus Krumholzibacteriia bacterium, assembly GCA_025923935.1. Lineage (GTDB taxonomy): Bacteria > Krumholzibacteriota > Krumholzibacteriia > WVZY01 > JAKEHA01 > JAKEHA01. The sequence goes on along the minus strand of JAICFA010000017.1, from coordinate 21,448 downwards.
GGTCTTCGCCTTCACTGGCGAAGATCTCTGCGATCGCCTTGCCGGCGCGCGCTTCGATGAGCTCGTCGGTGTCGATAAACGGAACCTGCAGCAACTCGGCGAGCGCACGGCCAACGGAGGTTTTGCCGGTCGCCATGAAGCCGCACAAGATGACGACGGTGGGCGGCGTGCTCATTTGGTAAGACGGCGCGATTGCTCCGCGAGCACGCGGTCGCGCGCGGCCAGGGTATCTCTCATGTGATCGCCGCCGAGCTTCTCCATCATCGCCGCGAGAATTTCCCATGCGGCGACCGCTTCCGCGATCACGGCGAGCACGGGGACGACACAAATATCGGAACGCACGTAGGGGCTCTCGGTGGGCGCCAGCGTGGCGAAATCGAAAGTCTGCGCACGCCGGGGCGCGGTGGGAATGGGCTTGGAGTAGATTCTCACCACCACGGGCTCGCCGTTGCTCATCCCGCCTTCGATGCCGCCGGCATGGTTGCTGGGCCGCAGCACGCGACCGCGCTTGACCTGCATGGCGTCGTGCGCGTCGATGCCGCGCGCGCGAAAGGTCGACAAGCCGTCGCCGATCTCGACCGCTTTCACACTCTGAATGCTCATCATCGCGCCGGCGAGGCGGCCGTCGAGCTTGCGGTCCCATTCGACGTGGCTGCCAATGCCGGGGAACAAACCGGTGACGATCACTTCCACCGATCCACCGAGCGAGTTGCCCTCGCGGCGCCCGCGCTGGATCTCGGCCATCATGCGCTTCGCGGCGCGCGCGTCGGCGCAATACACGGGCGAGCGGCCGGCGCGCTGACGGATGCGCGCCAGCGAAAGGTCGGAAGTGTCGGCGCTCACCGCGCCGATCGATTTCACATGACCGATGGCGTGCACGCCGAGCTCGTCGAGGAATGCCTTGGCGATGGCGCCAATCGCGACGCGCATCGCGGTGCTGCGCGCGCTGGCGCGCTCCGACACGGGTGGGACTTCGTCGAAGCCGTACTTCATCATGCCGGCGAAGTCGGCATGTCCCGGTCGCGGCACAGTCTCGAGCCCGCCGCCGTCTTTGCCTTGTACGGTGCGCGCGCGGTTGGGGAGCGTAATGGCAATGGGCGCGCCGGTGGTTTTCCCTTTCCACAATCCGCCGAGTAGCGCGACTTCGTCTTGCTCGATTTTCTGGCGGCTGCTGCGTCCGTACGACATGCGCCGGCGCGCGAGGTCACGCTGGATCGCGCGCACGTCGAGCGCCAAGCCAGCCGGCAATCCTTCGACGATGCCGACCAACGCTTCACCGTGCGAGTCGCCCGCGGTGAGGAAACGAATCGCCATCAGTTGGCCCGCTTTCCGGGCGAATGCTCGATCTTGGTGAATTCTTCCACCGCTTCCGCCATTTCTTTCACGTCGAAGCCTTGGTCGGTCCACAAGCGAAAGCTCTCCGATGCTTGCGACACCAACAGCGCGATGCCGCCGAGTGTTTTGGCGCCGGCGCGCCGCGCCGCTTCGAGAAACGCGGTCTGCTTGGGGTGATACACAAAATCGAAGAACAGCTGCTCGGGCCGGATCCACGACACGTCCTGAATCAGCGAGGCACCGATGTGCCCGCCCATGCCGACGGGTGTCGCGTTGATGACGATCTGCGAGTGCCGAAAGGCGTCGCGGCGAAGGTCGGCGCTGCTCGCGTCGAGGGAAACGACGGCCATCGACTGGCGCGGGAAGGCGTAGGCGAAACGCTCGATCACCATGCCGCCCTTTTCGGGCGAGCGCGCCACGAACACGACGCGCTCGGCGCCGCGCTCCAAGACTCCGTACGCCGCCGCGCGCGCCGATCCGCCCATTCCATAAATGAGAACGTGTGCGCCGTCGAGCGACATGCCCGCGAACTGCTCGAGTGCGATCGCGGTCCCGGCCGCGTCGGTGTTGAAACCTTGGATTTCGTCGTCGTAGTACACCAGGGTATTGATGGCGTTGATGACCTCGACTTCCGCGGAGATCGAATCCACGTGGAAGAGAATCTCATCTTTGTACGGATAGGTCACGTTCAGACCTGCGATACCCATGGCGGTGAGGCCGGCCAGCGACGGCCCCAGCCGCTCGGGCTTGACGCCGAACGCGACGTAGATGGCATCCAGCGACAGTGCGTCGAAGGCGCGGTTCATGATGAACGGCGACAGACTGTGCGAGACCGGATCGCCGATCAATCCGAAGAGATGGCTGGCTTGGGGCGTCATGGAGCGTTAACGAATGAGTGTGCGCAGGTCGGCGAAAAATTTGGGATACGACACTTCGACCACCGAGGCGTCGTCGATCTCGGTATTTCCGTCCGCGACCAGTCCGGCAATCGCCATCGCCATGGCGATGCGATGGTCGCCGTAAGATGAAACCTTCGCGCCTCGCAAGGGCGTCGGTCCTTCAATCGCGAAGCCGTCTTCGAACTCCTCGATGGTTGCACCCAGTGCGCGCAGATTCTCGACCATGGCGGTGATGCGATTCGACTCCTTGTACCGCAACTCCGCGGCGCCGCGAATCTCGGTGCGTCCTTCGGCCTGGGTGGCCGCCACGGCGAGAATTGGAACCTCGTCGATGATGGCGGCGATTTCGGCGGGCTCATTCACGGTGGCGCCGTGCAGCGGCGCATACGATGCGCTCAAGTCGCCCGCGTGCTCGGCCATCCCGGTGTGGAGTGCATCGATGGAGAACTTCGCCCCCATGCGCTCGAGCACGTTTAGCAGGCCCGCGCGGCGCGGATTCACCCCGGTAAAGGGAAGCAGCACTCGTGACCCGGGAATCAACGTGGCCGCGACCACAAAAAACGCGGCGGAGGAAAAGTCCCCCGGCACCGTCACGTGAATCCCTTCCAGCGGCGTGCCGCCGCGCACACTCACCGTGTTGCCGTCGCGCGTCACATCGGCGCCCATCGCTGCCAGCATGATTTCGGTGTGGTCGCGCGTGGGAATGCGGTCGACCACCGTGGTCTCACCTTCCGCGAACAACCCCGCGATCAACACCGCCGACTTCACCTGTGCGCTCGCCACCGGCATCTCGTAGCGAATGCCGTGCAACTCGCCGCCTTCTATGGTAGCCGGCAGCGTCCCGCCGTTCGAGAGCACCACGCGCGCGCCCATGCGCGCCAAGGGCTCCGCGATACGCGCCATCGGCCGCCGGCGCAGCGACGCATCGCCGTCGATGCGACAGCGGCGCGCGCGCGCCGCCGCAAAGCCCGCGAGCAGGCGCGCCGTCGTTCCCGAATTGCCGGCGTCGATCTCGAACTCTGTCGACATGGAGTGCGACAACACGATGGTGCGCCCGTCCGGCATCGCTTCGACGAAGCAGCCCATCGCGCGCAACGCCTCCATGGTGGTGCGGACGTCGGCCGAATCGGCGATGCCTTCGATGGTCTGGCGGCCGCGCGCCGCGGCACCCAGGATCAGGGCGCGGTGCGAGATGGACTTGTCCCCGGGGACCTTGAGACTGCCTTCTAATCGCGGTACTTTATGAATCACGAGACTCATGAGGTGTCGCGGCTTCGCGTCTCCCGCGCGCGCCGCGTAACGCAAAAACGGAACGCTAAACCGCGGCGCGCACCGGCCGGCCCATCGCGGCCGCCACCGCGCGAATGTTCGTCATCATCTCGTTGAACTTTTCCAACGACAGGCTCTGCACGCCGTCGCACCAGGCCGTCTCGGGGCAGGGATGCACTTCGACGATGAGGCCGTCCGCCCCGGCCGCCACCGCGGCCAGCGCCAACGCCGGTACGAACTCGGTGTGGCCGGCGGCATGGCTGGGATCGATGATGATGGGCAGGTGCGAGTTGCGCTTGATGACGGGTACCGCGGAGATGTCGAGGGTATTGCGCGTCGAGTTTTCGAAGGTGCGAATGCCGCGCTCGCACAGAATCACCTGCTGGTTGCCGTTGGAAAGAATGTATTCCGCCGCCATCAACATCTCTTCGACGGTCGACATCATGCCGCGCTTCAACAAGACCGGCTTGCGAATCTTGCCACACGCTTCCAAGAGCGCGTAGTTTTGCATGTTGCGCGCGCCGATTTGCAGCACATCGGCGTATTCGCTCACCAGCGGTACCAGCTCGGGCGAGATAACTTCGGTGACAATGGGAAGCCCGGTCTCGCGCTTGGCGGCAAGCAGGATCTTCAATCCTTCTTCCCCCAAACCCTGAAAGCTGTACGGCGAGGTGCGCGGCTTGAACGCTCCACCGCGCAGAATGGATGCGCCCGCTTCCTTCACCGCGCGCGCGGCCGTCAACACTTGCTCGCGATTCTCCACCGCGCACGGCCCGGCCATGACCACGAACTCGGGACCTCCAACCGCCACGCCGTTGACGTTGACCACCGTGTTCTGCGGGCGAAACTCGCGGCTCACCATCTTGTAGGCCTTGGTGATGGGGATAACTTGTTCGACGCCGGGGGTTCCCTCGAGCTGGGTGAAGTCGGCGCCCTGGCGCGCGTCGATGACACCGATGATGGTGCGATCGGCGCCGCGCGTCGGATGAGGCTTGCATCCCATCGATTCGAGCGCTTTGATGACGCCCGAGATGTCGGACATAGTGGCGTCCGACTTCATCACCACAATCATGGACGGAATCTCCTCGAGTTGGGGGTTGCGCTGGCCATGGTATCAAAAAACGACGCGCGCGTCGCGCGCCAAAGCGTCGAGTTCGTGGCGTACGCTGGCCAAGAAGTCGGCGACGCGGGCAGCACTGCCGCGCGCCGGGCCGTCGCCCGCGAGCTGCATCAAGCGGCTGCCGATAATGACCCCGTCGGCGGTGCGGGCAATTTCACGCGCCGCGTCGGGGGTGGAGACACCGAAGCCGACGTACACCGGCGTGTCGGTGGCGGCGCGCACCTGCTCGACCAGCTCCGACGCGTCCGCGAGACTCGCGCTGCGGGCACCCGTGACCCCCGTCATCGATACCGCATACACGAACCCTTGCGACGCGCGCGCGATCACCTGGGCGCGAGCCTCGCCCGACGTCGGTGCGACCAGATCGACGTAGGCGAGGCCCGCGTGGCTCAGCGCCGGCCGCAGGGAATGGGATTCTTCGAAGGAGACATCGGGTAGGACCACACCCGACACGCCGGCCGCGACGGCGTCGCGCGCGAAGGCGTCGGTACCGAGGCGCAGAATTGGATTGAGGTAGCTCATCACCACGAGGGGTACCGGCACCTCGGCGTGCAAGCGCGCGATAGTTTCCAGCGCAAGCGGCAGCGTCATGCCGTTTTTCAAGGCCGCGCTGGAGGATGCTTGGATGATGGGTCCGTCGGCGATGGGGTCGGAGAAGGGAATGCCCACTTCGATGATGTCGGCGCCCGCGTCCACCGCGGCGCGTACCAACGACGCGAACGCCTCGCTATCGGGATACCCGGCGGTGAAGTACGCCACCAGCGCTTTGCGTCGTTGCTCGCGCAGCGCTCTCGTTTCGCCGGCGAGTGTCTTCATCGCAAACGTTTCTCCAGGGAATCGATGTCCTTATCGCCGCGCCCCGACAAATTGACCAGCACGATGCGCCGTTCGCCGCGCGCGCGCCCGAGCTCGCGCTGCACGAAGGCGAGTGCGTGCGATGACTCGAGCGCGGGGACGATGCCTTCCAGCCGGGTGAGCGACTGAAACGCTGCGACCGCTTCCTCGTCGGTCACGCGGTGGTAGGCCACGCGACCCTCGTCTTTCAAAAAGCTGTGCTCCGGACCCACGCCGGGATAGTCGAGCCCCGCCGCGATGGAGTGCGCGGGACTCACCTGGCCGTGCTCGTCCTGCAAGAGATAGCTGTACGCGCCGTGCAGCACGCCCGGACGCCCGCGCGTAAGCGTGGCGGAGTCGCCTTCATCGGAGCCGCCGGCTTCGACGCCGTGCAGCTGAACGTCTCGGTCCTCTACAAACGCCGAGAAGATCCCGAGCGAGTTCGATCCGCCGCCCACGCACGCGACCACGTCGTCGGGAAGGCGTCCTTCCGTCTCCAGCATTTGTGCACGCGCCTCGCGCCCGATCACACTCTGCAGATCGCGCACGATGGTCGGATACGGATGCGGTCCGACCGTCGAGCCGATGATGTAGTGGGTCTCTCGCACATTCGTCACCCAGTCGCGAATGGTCTCGTTGGTGGCGTCCTTCAAGGTGCGCGTGCCCGACGACACCGGGACTACTTTCGCACCCAGCAGCTTCATGCGCCGCACATTGGGACTCTGCCGCTCGATGTCCACCTCGCCCATGTACACCGTGCACTCCATGCCGAACAGTGCGGCGACGGTGGCGGTGGCGACGCCGTGCTGGCCCGCGCCCGTCTCCGCGACCAGGCGGCGCTTGTTCATGCGCCGCGCCAACAGCGCCTGGCCGACACAATTGTTGATCTTGTGCGCGCCGGTGTGATTCAAGTCTTCGCGCTTCAGGTACACGCGCACGCCACCACCGAGCGACGCGGAAAACCGGGCAGCAAGATAGACGGGAGTGGGGCGCCCGACGTAACGGACGAGCAAATCGTCCAGCTCGCGTTGAAATCCCGCGTCGCTGCGCGCCGCGGAATACGCCTCCTCAAGCTCGAACAGGCAAGGCATGAGCGTCTCGGGGACGAACTGTCCGCCGTACGCGCCAAAACGTCCACGGCTCACGACCGCACCTCGCGCATGAAGTGCGCCAGCGCGGCGGGATCCTTCACTCCCGGTGAGCGCTCCACGCCGCGGCACACGTCGATGGCGAACGCCCCGGTACGTTCCAACACGTCGCGCACGTTGGTGGCGTCGATGCCGCCGGCGACGAACACGCGAAAACCCAGCCGGCGCGCGACCGCCACGTCGTCCAGCGCGGTGTCGGTATGAATGGCGCCGCCGTTCTCCGCCAAATCGAACAGGAAATACGACGTGGTATCGAACGAGGCCAGCTCTTCCGAATGGGGCACGCGCGTGGTGCGAAAGGCCTTCACCACCGGCCGGCCGGTGCGGTGTAGCACCTGCTCGCAGTAAGCCGGTGTTTCGGCACCGTGCAGCTGCACCAAGTCGATCGCACTGTCCACCGCCAACGAGACCACTTCATTCAGCGGCTGGTCCTTGAACACACCCACCAACAGCGTGTCGGGGAGTGCTTCGCGAATCTCTTGCGCGCGCTCGAGGGTGATGCGACGCGGACTCTCGGCGAAGATGACTCCGATGAAATCGGCCCCGAGTGAGACGGCAAGGCGCGCGTCGGTGACCGACGTGAGGCCGCAGATCTTGACCTTGACTGGGGTCATCAGACGGCCTTTCTCGTACGCGTGCGAGCGTTCTTGGCCATGTCGACCATGGCGCGCAAGAGTGCACCCGGGTCGTCAGCGTCGAGCAGACTCCCACCGACCAAAAAGGCTCGGGCGCCCAGCTCTGCCAGCGCGGCGACATCCTGCTCGCTCCGTATCCCGCTTTCGGAAACCAAGACCACGTCGTCCGGAACCAGGTGTGCGAGCCGGCGGGTGGTCTCCAGCGATACCGTCATGCGATCCAGATCGCGATTGTTGATGCCGATGATGCGGGCACCGATGGCGAGCGCAGCCAGGATTTCCTCTTCGCTGTGCGTTTCGACCAAGACGCTCATGCCGAGCTCATGGGCGGCGGCATACAGTTCGCGCAGCGTGTCGATCTCCAGCAAGCGCACGATCAACAGCACGGCGTCGGCACCGGACGCCCGCGCTTCCATGATCTGATAGACGTCGACGACGAAATCCTTCGCGATCACGGGAAGTGCCACGGTTTCGTGCACGCGGGCAACATCCGCCATCGAAGTCCCAAAACGCGCCGGATCGGCGACGATGCTGATGGCCGCCGCACCGTTCTGTTGGTACGTGGCGGCCAACTCGGGCAAGGACGTCGAATGAGTAAACGAATCGATGGTCGGCGTACGTGCCTTCAGCTCGGCGATGATGCCGCCTTCCGAGATTGCGCCCAAGAAATCGCGCGGAGAACCGGCGCGCTTGGCACGCTCGACGAGCGCCGGCAGAGAAACCAGCGCGCGCTTGGCGGTCACTTCGCGCCGCTTGTCGGTGGCAATGTTATCGAGAAAGTTCATGACGGACTGCTCGCCATTGAAATGTCGCGCGTGGTGACGCGCAGCTGCTCCAAAATAGCCTTGGCGCGTCCGTCGTCGATGGCGGCGGCCGCCAATTGGACTCCGTCCGCGACCGATTCGACGCGGCCCGCGACCGCGATGACGAAGGCGGCGTTCAGCACGACGGCGTCGCGCTTCGCACCCTGCGCTCCGTCCAAGATGGCGTGGATCGTGTCCGCGTTTTCTTCGGGCGTACCGCCGGTCAGCGAGCGCGGCGGACTGCGTTTGATTCCCACCGATTCGGGCTCGAACGTGAACGTCTCGACGCGGCCTTGGTCGAGGACAGTGACGCGCGTTTCGCCGCTAATGGTGACTTCATCGCTGCCGTCGGAGCCGTGCACGACGTACACTTTCTCCGACCCCAGCTCACCGAGCACACGCGCGACCGTTTCGGTGTGCACCGGATCGAACACGCCCACCAGCTGTCGTTTCACGAAGGCCGGATTGGCCATGGGGCCGAGCAAGTTGAACACGGTGCGAACACCCAACTCGCGGCGCACGTCGGCGGCGTGCTTCAGCGCCGGGTGGTGTGCCGGCGCGTGCATGAAGCCGATGCCGACTTGATCGATGACCTCGGCCACGCGCTCCGCGGGAATCGTGCGCACGCCCATCGCTTCCAGCACGTCGGAGCTTCCGCACTTCGACGACAGCGCACGGTTGCCGTGTTTGGCGATGGAGACGCCGGCGCCGGCTGCGACGATGGCCGCCGCGGTGGAAATGTTGAAGGTGTGCGTGCCGTCTCCGCCGGTGCCGCACGTGTCGACCAATCCATCGCGGGACGGGCTCACGCGCACTGCTTTTTCGCGCAACACCGAGACGAAGCCCGTGATCTCGTCGACGGTTTCGCCCTTGGCACGCAGTGCGATCAACACTCCGGCGATCTGCGCCGGCGACACCTCACCCGAAACGATGCCGCTCATGAGTGCGGCCGCTTCTTCGCGTGTGAGGTCTTCGCGACGCAGCAGTTTTTCGATGGTGGCTTTCATCACGCCGTCTTGCGCGCATTGCCGCGCGCCAGCCCCAAGAAGTTCGACAAGAGCTTCAACCCTTCCGGCGTCAGTATCGACTCGGGGTGGAATTGCACGCCCTCGACGGGCCGTCCCTTCAGCCGCACACCCATGACCTCACCCTCCGACGTGTACGCGGAGATCTCGAGGAGGTCGGTGAGACTCCGCTCTCTCGCAATGAGGGAGTGGTAACGAGTGGCGGTGAAGGGATTGGACAGCCCGTCGTAAATGGTGCGACCGTCGTGGTAGACGTTGGAAACCTTGCCGTGCATGACGCGCTCGGCGCGCACCACTTCGCCGCCGAACACTTCCACGATGCATTGGTGGCCCAAGCAAACCCCCAGAATGGGGATGCGGTCGGCGAAATGGGCGATCAGTGCCTTCGACACGCCCGCGTCGTCGGGGCGGCCGGGCCCCGGCGAGATGATCACGGTGTCGGGGCGCAGCGCGGCGGCGCGCGCGACATCGATGGCGTCGTTACGCACCACCTGCACCTCTTCGCCCAGCGAGCCCAGTGCCTGGGCCACGTTGTAAGTAAACGAATCGTAGTTGTCGATGAGCAGGTGCATCAGAACCCCGCCTCCGCGATGGCGACGGCGTTGATCAACGCACGGGCCTTGTTGAGCGTCTCGTCGTACTCGCGCCCGGGATCGGAGTCGGCCACGATGCCGGCGCCCGCTTGCACGTAGAAGCGGTTGCCGATCATCACGATGGTGCGGATGGTGATGCACATGTCCATATCGCCTTGGTGGCCGAAGTAGCCCAGTGCGCCCGCGTACGGACCACGGCGGTCGCGCTCCAAGGACGCGATGATTTCCATGGCGCGAATCTTGGGAGCACCCGTGACCGTGCCGGCCGGGAAGCAGGCGCGCAGCAAGTCGAACGCGTCGTATTGCGGTTGCAGCGTTCCCGACACCGTCGAGACGATGTGCATCACGTGCGAATACTTCTCGACGTGCATCAGCGACTCCGGCTTCACGGTGCCGGTCTCGCACACGCGACCCAGGTCGTTGCGTCCCAGGTCGACCAGCATGACGTGCTCGGCGCGTTCTTTCTCGTCACGCAAGAGCTCGTCCTCCAGCGCTTGGTCCTCCGCGGCGGTGCGCCCGCGCGGCCGTGTGCCCGCGATGGGGGAGAGGGTGGCCTTGCGCTTGTCGAGTTTGACCAACACTTCCGGCGACGAGCCGATCAGCTGAAAGTCGCCCGCGTCGAAGAAGAACATGTACGGCGACGGATTCAGAATGCGCAGCGAGCGATAGATCTGGAACGGCTCGCTGGTGGTCTGCGCGCCCAGGCGCTGCGACACCACGATCTGGAACGCGTCGCCGGCGAGAATGTGCTCTTTCGCCGTCAGCACGTGGCGCTCGAAGGTGGCACGCGTCATGTTGGATTCCGGGGTGGCGGGCTCGTCGGAGCCGTGCACACCGTTGCTCAGTGGCAGTGGGCCGGTCAGGGCACTCAGTATCGTCTCGATGGTCGATCGCGCTCGGTCGTAAGCGGCTTCGTCATCACCCTGGGGAAGAACCACTACTTCCATCTCGCTGCGCACGTGGTCGAACACCACCAACGTATTCGGAATCATGAAGTAGAACGCAGGCAGTCCCAGTCCGTCACCTGGCGACTGCGGAATGTTTTCGAAGTAGCGCGCGATCTCATAGGAGATGTAACCCACCGCGCCCGCGAACGGACCGGGGATGTCGTGGTCGTCCATGGCCGGCGTGCGACCGATCTCGTCGCGCACGATGGCAAGCGGATCGCGGCCGTCGAGTAAGAATGTCTCCTCGCCGCTCGTGCGCGCGATGTGCACGCGATCGCCGTCGAGCCGCATCGTCGAGGACGGTGAGACGCCGATGAACGAGTAACGCCCCACTTGGATACCGCGCTCCACGCTCTCCAGGAGAAAGCGCGCTCCTTCGGGCAGGCTGCGCAGCTTCAAGAAGGCCGACACCGGCGTTTCCAAATCGGCCGGAATGCGGCGCCGCAGCGGGACGATCTTCCCGCGCTCGCGCGCCGCCTGGAACTCTGCTGGTGTCGGTTTCAGCATCTCGGCACTTTTCATAAACGAAAAAACCCGCCATCCGGAACGGATAGCGGGTTGGCAATTTGAAGTCCTCTGGTCGACTACGCCTGCAAACGAACCATCGCCCGCTACCCTATGGTACGGTTGCACCACCACCACTGGCGGGCATTGCGAAGGACCGTGTGCGCGGAACAGAGTCGCATTTGCAAACATCTTAGCCGAATCATCCGCGTGCTGTCAAGTAGGTAGTTTCCGGCTGCAATAGACGTCCTTCATGATATGATCGGGGCGCCAAAGGCCGCGTAATAGAGGGCACACTTCGGAGGAAAATATGAGCGACGGAGGCATGGGCACCATGAAGTCGACGGGAACCAGTGCGGTAGAGCGCGCCAAGGCGCATTTCGAGAAGCTGGTACGCCAGCAGCTCGAGCGCATCGAGCGCATGAAGGCCGACGAGGACTGGATCGACTACCAGAAGCTCAAGACCATCGAGATCGGTGTTCTCGGGGGCGACGGCATCGGGCCTACCATTACCGCGCACGCGGTCACCATCCTGAAGTCGCTCTTGGAAAAAGAGGTCGCCGCCAAGAAGGTCGTCTTCATCGAAATAGACGGTTTGACCATCGAGAACCGCGCCCAGCACCACGCCGCCATTCCCGAAGACGTGCTGGCCGAGATTCGGAAATATCCGCTCCATCTCAAGGGGCCCACCACGACGCCGCGCAAGGGCGATCCGTGGCCCAACATCGAGTCGTGCAACGTCGCTATGCGTCGCTATCTGGATTTGTTCGCCAACGTGCGGCCGGTGAAAGTGCCCAGCGAGGGCATCGACTGGGTCTTCTTCCGTGAGAACACCGAGGGTGCCTATGTACTCGGCAGCTCGGGCTTGAATGTCGATGATGACCTCGCCTTCGACTTCACCGTCACCACCACGCAGGGCACCGAGCGCATTTGTCGTTTGGCGTTCGATTACGCGAAGAAGAATAAAATTCCGCGTGTCACTGCGGTGACCAAGGCCAACGTGGTCAAGACGACGGACGGAAAATTCCTGTCGATCGCGCAGGACATCGCGCGCCAGCATCCCGACATCAGCTTCGACGACTGGTACATCGACATCATGACGGCCAAGCTCGTCGACCCCAAGCGGCGCCGCGAATTCCGCGTGTTCGTGCTGCCCAATCTCTACGGCGATATTCTCACCGACGAAGCCGCGGAGTTTCAGGGGGGTGTGGGGACGGCGGGGAGTGCGAACATCGGCAAGCAGTTCGCCATGTTCGAAGCCATTCACGGCTCAGCGCCCCGCATGGTCGACGAGGGCCGCGTGCAGTACGCGGACCCGTCGAGCATGATTCGCGCGGGCTCGATGCTCCTACGCCACATCGGCTACGAAGACCGCGCCGCGCGGCTGGAGATGGCGCTCGACATATGCGGCAGTTTCGAGAAGAAGCTAGTGCTCACCGGCCGCAACACGGGTGCTACCGCCGATGAGTTCGTGGCGTACGTGCTGGCGACGCTCAACGACACCAAGCTCGAAGAGCGTTGGAAAGGCTACCAGCGCGGTTAAGGGCTATTCTTTCGCCGGCTCGGGCTGGCGTCCGCCCAGCTCGCGGTCGAGCAAGAGAACCGCGCCCGGTGCGTTGTCGGCCAGCTTCACCTGTTCGATCAGGTTGAGCGCGCTGTTTTCTTCCTCTACCTGTTCCTCGATGAACCATTCCAGAATGACGCGCGTGGCGTGGTCGTTCTCCTTGATGGCCTGGTCCATCAGCGCGTTGATCTGCTTGGTATTGTTGACCTCCGCCTGATACCCCGCCTGGCACGCCGCCAGCGTCGACTTCCACGTTTTGGGCGGTGCGGCCACCGCTTCCAGCGTCACCACACCGTTGCGATGGATGACGTAGTCGAAGAGCTTGTTGGCGTGCACCAACTCTTCCTGATACTGCACGCGCATCCAGTGCGCGAACCCGTTCAAGTTCGCGGCCGAAAAGTACGCCGCCATTTGCAGGTACTGCAGCGCCGACTGGATCTCGAGGTTGATCTGGTGGTTGATCGCCGTTTCCATCTTCTTGCTCAGCATGGGGTCTCCTTTCCAGGGGCCTGAAGATACGAAAACCCGGTAAATCGGTCTACACCCAACCGCCGGGGTTGACGCGGCCTGACGGCAAGGGTAGCGTCTCGACGCAATGGGGAAAAAGCGAATGCTGTGCGTGTTTGCGCACCCCGATGACGAGAGTTACGGTCCGGGCGGCACCATCGCCACCTACTCGCTGGCGGGTGTCGAGGTGTTCCTGCTCATGTTCACCGCCGGCGAAGCGGGCTCCATCGGCATCTCGAAAGATCTCCCGCGCGACGAGCTGGGACGGCGCCGGCGGTTGGAGCTGGCCGCGGCGTGCCAGGCGCTGGGCGTGCGCGAACACCGCATCCTGGGCGCACCCGACGGCGGTGTGGCCAAGGTCGACCGCGTCTGGGCCATTGCGGAAATCGTGCACGACATCCGCCGCTACCGGCCGCACGTCGCGATGACATTTCACCGTGGCGGTGTGTCGGGCCATCCCGATCACATTGCCGTCACCACGTACTTGGACGAGGCTATCGCGGCCGCTGGAAACGATGGACCCCAGGTCATGTACGAATGGGGAATCCCGCGCGACAAGGCACCGCTGTACGAGCGCCCGAGCTTGGTGCCGCTGGAGGAGCAAGACATCGCCGCGGTCATCGCGATTGGCGACGATGCCATCGATCACAAGATTGCTGCTATTCGCGCGCACGCCACCCAGGTCGATTTCTTCCACAGCTTGGAACAGAAGTTCGACTATCGCGAAATGGCGCGGCACGAGTCGTTCGCGCGCGCACCCAGCCGTGTTGCGGCTCCCGCCGCTCCGGTGTCGGATCTGTTTTACGGAATCGAGGCCGACTGAGATGTGGGATGCGGTGGGCCGTTTCCACCCGTTTTTGGTGCACTTTCCGGTGGCTCTCATCCTGAGCGCGTTCGTCACGGAAGTGTTGGCGGGCGCGCGCCGCAGCGAACGGCTGGGCGACGCGGCCGCGGTGATGATCACGATTGCCGCGTGGATGGGTATTCTCGCGGCGGTGGCGGGGTTCGCGCGCGCGGGATCCATCACCGTCGAGCCCGAGCTGCAATCCACGTTCGCGGTACACCGCATTGCGGGCATTGCGGTGCCGGTGTTGGCATTTCTCGCCGCGGGCTTGGTGGCCGGCGTGCGTCGCAGCGGCCAAGTGTGGGAGCTTTTCTTGTACCGCGCCGTGTTGGCGCTGGCCGCCATCGCGGCCGCCATCGCGGGACACCACGGTGCCGAGTTGGTGTACGGTGCCCACTTCTTTCCTCTGTGGTAAACGGTTGACTCGCAGCGCGGCGGCGCGCTAAGCTGCGGCCGTACCACTCCTCACCGAGGCCCCGAACCACCCAATCACGGTACACGACCGTTTCGATCCTTTGCGGAGGACCATGGAAAAGAACGCCCTAGCCACCGTTCTCGAACGCATCGATGGCTATCATCAGACCGTCGTGGATTTGCAAACCGAGCTGTGCAAGCGCCCCGCGCTCGATCCTACTAGCGGTGGCAGCGGCGAAAGCGAGAAGGCCGCATGGCTCGAAGGGTATTTGAAAAAACTGGGTCTTGCCGTGAGCCATTATGACGCGCCCGATGCGCGCGTACCGGGCGGCAAGCGTCCCAACCTCGTCACGTACTATCCGAAGAACCCGGCCTCCGGCCCGCGCTTGTGGATCATTGCGCACACCGACGTGGTGCCGCCCGGCGATCCGTCGCTGTGGACGGGCGATCCGTGGAAGGTTCGCGTCAAGGGCGACGTCCTGATCGGCCGCGGTGTCGAGGACAATCAGGGTGGGTTGTGCGCCGCCGTCATGGCGGTGAAGGCCTTCATCGATAGCGGTGTGGAGCCGGTGCTACCGTTCGCGCTGGCGTTCGTGGCGGATGAAGAGACCGGCAGTGTGTACGGCCTGCGCTATCTCGTCGAGAAGCACAAGAGTCTATTCAGAAAAGACGATCTCATTATCATCCCCGACTCCGGCAATCCGGATGGCACGGAGATCGAGATCGCCGAGAAGGGTATCTTGTGGGTGAAGTTCCGGACGTTGGGTAAGCAGACGCACGGGTCGGTGCCCGAAACCGGCATCAACGCGCACAAGGCAAGTGCCTACCTGATCGGCCGCCTCGACTCGCTGTACAAGAAATTCGGCAAGCGCGACAAGCTCTTCCATCCCTCCAACTCGACCTTCGAGCCCACCAAGAAGGACGCCAACGTCCCCAACATCAACACCATTCCGGGCGAAGACGTTATGTACTACGACTGCCGCATTCTGCCGGCGTACAAGTTGGACGACGTCATTCGTGCCATGAAGGCGTTGGTGAAGGAGACCGAGCGCAAGTACAAGGTGAAAATCGAGATCACCTTTGCGCAGAAAGAAACACCGGCACCGCCCACGTCGCCCAACGCGCCGGTGGCGGTGGCCATCGCGGGTGCGGTCAAGTCGCTGCGGCGCAAAACCCCCAAGGCCATCGGCATCGGCGGCGGTACGGTGGCGAAGTATCTGCGTGAAGCCGGTTTTCCGTGCGTCGTGTGGGCCACGCTGGACGAACAAGCCCACCGTCCCGATGAATACGTGCGTGTGCCACACATCCTCAGCGACGCGAAAGTATTCGCGCACGTCGCATTGCAAGCGGGCCAAGCGCCGCGCGCGAAGACCGCGAAGAAAAAGTAACAAAACGTTTTTGACTGCAATAATTGTTTAGTATACATTGAGGCCCAATCGGCCCAGAGCTCACACCCATTGCGAAAGGGGCTACCATGCAGGGAATTGCATTCGGACCGACCATTCGGTTGCTGCGCCAAGCCAAAGGCATCAGCCTGCGCGAGATGGCGCGGCAGCTCGGCGTATCGCCGGCGTTCTTGAGCCAAATCGAAGCCGGACGCCAGCATAAGATCCCGCGCGGCCGCATCGTGCAAGTGGCGGAGATGCTGGGCGTGTCGGAAGGTTATTTGCTGGGGACGGCGAAGCAGGTGCATCCCGACCTGATGAAGTTCCTGAGCGAGACTCCGGAAGCAGCGGAGTTCATGGTCACCGCCATGCGCAGCGGCATGATCGCGCAAGACTTCACCCACTTGCGTGAGATCGTGCTGGACAAGAAGCTGCGCGCGGGGGTGCTCAAGCCCGTGGCCGCGGCCAAGAAGAAGACGGTCGCACACCATTTGGACGGATACGTCGACGCGTCGCTGTGCCTGGCCGGGCTCGCGGTGCAGAACAAGGAACGCCTCTTCCAGCGATTCGCGAAAGCGGTTGCGAAGAAGCACAAGACCATCTCGGCCGATCTCCTGATGGACCGCATGGAGGCGCGCGAACGCCAGGCGCCCACCAGCATCGGCGGTGGTGTGGCGGTGCCGCACGCCTTCTTGCAGGGCATCGAGAAGCCGATGGTGGGCGCGTTCTTGCTGCAGCGCGCCATCCCCTACGGACCGTCCGAGGAGGACCGCGTCAAGATCGCGTTCTTCCTGGTGGGCCGCGAGGGCAACACCGAGCACCACCTGCCGATTCTCGCGCGCATCGCGCGTTTGTGCTCCACGCCGGAGTTCCTCCAGGTACTGTCGAAGGCGAAGACCAGTCGCGACATCCAGAAAACCATTGTGGCCTGGGACGCGCGCATCGGCGCGGTGTAGCCCCCAAGCCTCCGCTTGTCTCCAAACGGCCCCCTTTCCGGGGGCCGTTTTCGTTTCCGATCTACGTGTGTAAGCGGCGCTACAGCCGTCATTTGCGATTGCAGCGAGGGCTGGTGGACTGGTATCATTGGGGCCCTAAGTCGACGTTGTCCGCATTACCGGGACCACCGTATTGCCACGCGCTTTAACCCTCGCAACCCCAGCCCACTGATGGAACGCTCGCCCGGCACTCGAGCTCGCGACGCGGTTGGGCGTTTGCGCTCACGCTTTGTATACGAGCGCCTGCGGCCCGAGCTTTCGCTCGCCGACGTGGTCGCGCGCGTCGCGCCGACCACTGCCGTTGACGACGGCGCGCAACCGTTCACGCGCTTATTGGAAGCGCACCAGGCGCAGACACCGCCGGCGCTGTGGCATCACGCCCCGCCCGCGCTGCCGGAGACCATCGAGCGTGCGCGCCGCGGCGAGTGGACGTTGCTCGGCCGGACATTGACCGTGTCACCCGAGACCGATTGGCACCGCGACCCCTTCTTCGGCGCGCGCTGGCCGCAGCACTACGTCGGCGCGGTGTCCTACCATCAGCCCGGCGGCGATCTGGTGACGCTGTGGCACCAGAACAAGATGCTCTTCCTCTTGGAGCTTGCGGAGGCGTATCACACCACGCGCGAGCCCGCTTTCGCGGCGCGCATCTACGCCTTGATCGACTCGTGGTGTGTGGCGAATCCCTACTTGGTGGGCATCAACTGGGCGAGCCCGATGGACATCGGCACGCGCGTGGCGGCGTGGAGCCAGTCGCTGGCCGCGATCAGAGCAGCCGCCGCGCCGTCGGAAGAGGTCACCGCGCGCATCGTGCGCTCCGTCATCCGCCAACTGGAGTATCTCGCGGCCCACATGTCGCAGTGGCCGGTACCCAACAATCACCTCATCGGCGAAGCGGCGACTCTGTTCGTGTGCGGCGCCTATTGGCCCGTGTGGCGCGACGCGGCGACATGGATGGAGCGCGGTGAGAGTGTGCTGGTGAGCGAGGCCGAGCGCCAAATTCTCGCCGACGGCGTGCAGTACGAGGCGTCGATCAACTATCACGCCTACGCGCTCGACTTCTTCTTGTTCTACCTGCACGCCAAGGCGCTGCGCGCGGAGGTACCGTCCGCGGTGGTGCTCGAGCGAACGCGCGCCATGGCGACGGCCTGCTTAGAGTTGATCATGACCTCGGGTCGCCGGCCGCGCATCGGGGACGACACCATCGACCGTTTCTTCGTGCTCGAACACGCGCTCGATACCCCGCCGCTTTTGGCGCACGACGTCGTGTTTCGTGACGCCCTCCGTCCCGCGTACGCGCGTCTGTTCGAGCAAACCGATTGGGGACGCGAGCTGCTCGGTATTCGCGTGCCCACCCGGCACGCGCGCCACTTTCCGCAAGCCGGGCTCAGCATCGCGCGCGACTCCGCCGCCAGCCTCTTATTTGTGCACGGACCGCAGCACCGCGGGATTTATTCGCACGGACACCTGCACGCCGACGCGGGCAGCTTCGAGCTCGAGATGGACGGCAATCCGCTTTTCATCGACGCGGGCACCTACGTGTACTTTGCCGACGCGCCGGCGCGCGAGTATTTCAAGAGCGGACGAGTCCACAACGCGCCCATCGTCGACGACGTCGAGCCGATGCGCAGCCTGGAGCCGTTTCGATGGGAAAGTGTCGCGGTGGGCGAGTACTTGGGATTCGGGGCCGCGGCCGATGCGGTGGCGGTGGGCAGCCGGCGGAAGCTGCACGGAGCGGGCGGAGCGCCGCTGGAGCACATTCGCACGGTGGTGCTGACGCGGGGCACGGCGTTGGTCGTCGACGCGATTCGTGCCGACGCGTTCGCCGGCACCAGCCATCTGGCGCGCATTGGGTTTCGTACGCCGACCCCACCGGGAACAGCGAGTGTTGCGGGAACCCAAGTGAGCATCACCGACCCGCGCCGTTTCGCGCGCATCGTCGAAGCGTTCTCGAACCAACGGATTCAGGTCGAGCTGATCGACGACGCGAACGACCGCGCCGCTTGGTACTCGCCGCAGTACGGCGAGCTCAAGCACGGCGTGGCGGTGCGCATCAACGCCGAGTTCGAGTCCAGCGTGGTGGTGCTCTCGGCGGTGCGCCACGTCGACGTCGGCGTGGTGCCGGTTCGATTGGACGAGCGCGAGGTGGAGATCGCCATTGAAGCGCACGGCGAGCGGCGCGTGACGCGCGTCGTCTTCGATCCGTTCTCGGTGGTGGTCGGTGGTGTGACGGTGGCGGGCCACGGCGCGGATCGGTCGACGCCGAGCAGCGAAGGCGCGCGCGATGGTCACCACGAAACGCCGGCTTGGCTGGATGAGCTCACCCTCGGCTCGTGACGTGAAGCGCGTCCTCGTCGTCGCATATTTTTTCCCGCCGGCGGGGGCGGTGGGCGTGTATCGAACGTTGAAGTTCGTGAAGTATCTGCCCGACTTTGGCTGGTCGCCGACGGTGGTCACCACGGCCAATGGAAAGTTTCCGACCTACGACGCATCGCTCCTGCGCCTGGTCCCGGAGGGTGTGGCCGTGTATCGGGCACGGGGCTCGGAGGCGTTGAACGAGGGATTCGATCGCGAGCGGCAAGCCGCACCCCGCAAGACGCTAGGCTCGCGTATGCACACGCGGCTCTATCTCACATGGCACGCGCTGGCCGTACCCGACACGCGCGTGGGATGGGTTCCGGGCGCGTTTCGGCTGGCGCGGAGGCTGATGCGCGAGCAGGACATTCGCACCGTGTACGTGTCCGGCACGCCCTTTTCATCCTTTCTGGTTGCCGCATTGCTCAAGCGCCGGTGCGGAGCGCGTGTGGTCATCGATTACCGCGATCCCTGGACGCAGAGCATCACCTACGACCGTCGCGGCGTGCGCCGGTGGGTCGATCGCCGGATGGAGGCGTGGATCGTTCGTCAGTGCGACGCCGTGATATCGAACACGCGCCACAACGACGCGCGCATGGCGGCGGAGTTCGGCGAGGGGCAGCCGCGCGACAAGTTCGTCGCCATTCACAACGGATTCGACGCCGACGACTTCGCGGGTATCCCGCGCGAGCGCAACGCGAAGTTCACGGTGACCTACGCGGGTGCTTTCTACTACAGTGTGGGCTCCGATTTTTCCGGCGGGATCGGTGACGCGATGAAGACGTACTCGCCGCTGTACTTCTTCGAGGCGTTGGAGCGGTTCTTTGCGCGGCGCCCGGAAGCGAAGGAGCGCACGCGCGTGCGTTTCATGGGTGTGCTGGGTCAGGGATACGATCCCCATATTGCCCAGCACGGCCTGGAGACGGTGATCGAGCGCTTGGGCTACATCGACTACGACGAACATTTGCGCGTGTTGAAGAACTCCGACGCGCTTTTGTTGGTGTTGTCGCGCGGCGAGAAGAGCCGCGGCTGGATTCCGTCGAAGTTCTTCCAGTACCTCGGCACCGGCAATCCCATTTTGGCCATGGCGCCGGAGGGGGAAGTGCGCGACATCGTGCGCGAGACCGGTGCGGGCGTGTGCGTCGAGCCGGACGACGTAGAGGGTGCGTCGCGAGCCCTCGAGTCGCTGTACGACGCGTGGGCGGCCGGTACTTCGCCGGTGGAGCGCAACGAAGACGCCGTGGACCGTTACGAGAGACGCAACTTGACGCACGCGCTGGCGCGTGTGCTGGAGAGGCTATGACGATCAGCATCTTTGGGCTCGGCTACGTCGGCTGTGTATCCGCCGCATGTTTCGCCAAGAACGGTCACAGCGTGATCGGCGTCGATGTCAATGCGGCCAAGCGCGACATTTTGGCCGCGGGGCGCTCGCCGGTGGTCGAAAAAGATCTCGACGAGCTCATCGCCGCGGCGGTTGCGAAGGGTACCCTGCGCACCGCGGCGAGTGCCGCCGAGGCCATCTCCCAGAGCGATGTGTCGCTCATTTGCGTGGGAACGCCGAGCCGCCCCAACGCCAGCCTCGACCTGGATTACGTGGCGCGCGTGTGCGAGGAGATCGGAGCGGCGCTGCGGAAGAAAGAGGCACGGCACGTGGTGTGCGTGCGCAGCACCATGCTGCCCGGGAGCACGGACGGGGTCGTCATTCCCGCGCTGACGCGCGGTTGCGGCGGTGCGCTGCCCGATCGCGTGGCGGTGGCCGTCAATCCGGAGTTCCTGCGCGAAGGAAGCGCGGTGGCGGATTTCTTCAACCCGCCCAAGACGGTGGTCGGCTCCGCCAGCTCCCAGACCGCGCAAGCCATCGTGGATTTGTATGCTGGCATCGAAGCGCCGGTGTTCATGACGTCGATTCGCGTCGCCGAGACGGTGAAGTACGTCGACAACGTTTTTCACGCCACCAAGATTGCCTTCGCGAACGAAATTGGGACGGTGTGCAAGTCGGCGGGTGTCGACAGCCACGAGGTCATGCGCATCTTCGCGTCGGACACCAAGCTCAACATATCGCCGGCGTACCTGAAGCCCGGTTTCGCGTTCGGCGGCTCGTGCTTGCCCAAAGACGTGCGCGCATTGGTCTATTACGGCCGCGCGCACGATTTGAATTTGCCGCTATTGGCGTCGCTCCTGCCCAGCAACGACGTGCAGATCGACCGTGCCGCCAACATGATTTTCGCATCGGGTAAGAAGCGGCTCGGGTTCCTCGGGATGAGCTTCAAGCCGG
>JAICFA010000016.1 GCA_025923935.1 Candidatus Krumholzibacteriia bacterium | reverse complement strand
TCCTCGCCGTCGCCGCCCGCACCGCGCTCGCGTCGCCAGCACTGGCAATCGTCAAACGAGACGGTCCACTTTGGCCCGTTGGCACCGGTAGCTATCGAATCGGGCTCGACGAGAAGGGCACCACGGTCGTCGAGCCGATGAATCCGGATCGCGATCCTGTCGTGCGCTTTCTGGACACGCGCAACGTCGATCCCCGTGATCTCATTGACGGGTCGTTTCAGCCGCTCATCGACATGATGGTGCTGGACGATGCCGTCGCTGTCGGATATGCGCGCAGCCAGGGGCTGGAACGCGTGGAGCTGAGTCCCGCCGTTGCTTACGTATGGCTTTCTCCATCGCGTGCAGATGCCATCCACCGCGGCGGTCAACTTCCTATGATTCCACTTTCCGCCCTGCAAGCCATGGTGCGCGACGCCGTGACCACCGCCAACGCACAACCACTCGAAGAAAGCGATCCAAGATGGACGCGGTCTCTTGCCTGCTCGACTGCTGCGGATAGGTTTGTTCCCGTGCCGGGATACATCGTTCTTCCGACGGATCGCCGCACGCACCGCATTGCCTACGATAAGCGGGATCCTATGAGCCGCGATATTGTCGAGCGCATCATTGCCCTTGCGGGCGGCGATACGAGCTCGTCGCAAACGCTCGCACTACTGTCCGCACTACCGGGGATTCTCAAGCCTGCTCCACCGGTCGCGTTGGGTATAGACCAGATTGCACTCGCGGAGAATTTGCGCCACGGAAACGAGTTTGCGTACGTAGTCGCTGTGCGACTGAACCGGCCAGAGCCGTGCTTCGTGAAGGATGAGTTGGTGAGAGCCGCTCCGTGGTTGGCATTGGGAACCGAGCGCAAAGCGTTGCCGATCTGCGTGGTGGGGTCGTATGTGGTGGCGGCTAAGGTCGATCGTGGTTATGGATACGATCTCCGTCTCGATCCCTACGGCGGGTTCATCGTCGTAGGTCGCAATCCTGGGGAACCGCGATGACATTCCGCACGCGACTGCTCGTCGCGTTTCTGGCCGCGACATTGATCCCGCTCGTCGTGCTCGGGCTTTTCGTGCGCCGCGAGACGACGCATCGGCTCACGATGCAGTACCGCCAGCGCGTCGATGGGCTGGTGCGCGTGGTAGAAGAGGATTTAACTCGCACGCGGACGACGGTGAAGGCGTCGCTCGCGGAGCTGGGCGAAAACATGATCGCGGACAATCGCTTCCGGCGCGCGGTGATGACGGAAGCGCCGGATGAGCGGCGCTACCTGCTCGACTACGCGAGCACGACAATGCCGGTCGCGGGACTGTCGATGCTGCAGATTCAGGACGAGACGGGCCGCATCTTGAGCTCGGGGCATTTTCGCAACGACTACGATCGGGTCGACGCGACACTGCCGCGCCTGCTGGCATCGGCGCCGGATGCGACGGCGCTGGTGCGCGCGCGCACGCCCAGCGGGTCCTTCCTGGCGATCGCGTGCGTGGATTCGGTGCGGATGGGCAATCGTCGCTTCATTCTGGTGGGTGGTGTGGAGGCGGAGTCGCGCTTCCTCAAAGATCTCTCGCGCGACGACGCGCTGCGCGTGTCGTTGACGCTGCCCGACGACTCGACCGCGAGTGTTCCCGACACGACCGTTACGGTCGTGCGAAATTTGTCGATACCGTTCGCCGGCGCGAGCGCGCTGGAGAGCGCCACGCTGCGAGTAGCGTACGACACGCACGAGCTGCGTGACCTGCGCGCCGACATCGATCGGTGGTTCCTGGCGGCGATCGCGCTGGCGGCGCTGGTCGCCACGGCGGCGGCGTTCTGGATCGCGGCGCGCTTGAGCCGGCCGCTGGCCGATCTGGCGGAGAAGACGGCTCGTATCGATCTGGACCGGCTTGATGTGGATTTTGCAAATCAGCGCCACGATGAGATCGGCACGCTGGCGGCCACACTCGGTGAGCTCACCACGCGCCTGCGCGAGAGCACGGTCCAGCTCAAGGACGCGGAGCGGCGCGCGACCTTCGGCGACCTGGCGCGACAGGTAAATCACGACATCAAAAACGGTCTGACGCCGATCCGGAATGTGATCCGGCACCTGTCCCAGCAGGCCAAGGACAACCCCGCGCTTATGGCGGTGGTGTTCGACGAGCGCAGCGCCAGCTTGGACGAGAGCATCGCCTACTTGGAGTCGCTCGCGACCAACTACGCGCGGCTGTCGCGACGTGGAGAGCGAACGCACTGCGATTTGAACGACGTGGTTCGAAGTGTGGCCGCCGATCGCAGTGTGCCGGGTGTCGTGAACGTAGCCACCAAGCTCGCGCCGCAAGCGGTGGTGTGGGGCGACGAACTCTCGTTGCGGCGGATTGTCGAGAACCTGGTCAGCAACGCGATCGAAAGCTTGGGAGGACAATCGGGGCGTGTTACCGTCGGAACTGAGGTCGTGCGCCGCGACGGCGCGGATTCTCTGGTGCGATTGGTAGTGGCGGACACGGGGCGCGGCATCGACGCGGCGTCGAAGGCGAAGATCTTCGATGACTTCTACACCACCAAGGCCGACGGTACCGGGCTTGGGCTTTCCATTGTCCGCCGACTGGTAATGGACCTGGAAGGCAGCGTCCGTGTGGAGAGCGAAGTGGATAGGGGAAGCCGCTTCACGGTCGAGCTGCCCGCGGTCGAGACGGCGCGAAAGGTGGAGACGTAATGCCGCTTGTGCTCGTGGTCGATGACGTCAAGACACTCGCGGACCAGTACGCCTACGACTTGAAGCGCATTGCCGGCTACACGACGCGTGTGGCCACATCGGGTCAGGGTGCGCTCGACATTTTGACCATCGAGCCGGTCGACTGCGTGATCCTGGACTTGGAGATGCCCGGCATGGATGGTTTCGAGGTGCTGCGCCGCATCAAGAAAGACAACTTTCACGTTCCGGTGATCGTCTACACGGGCACGGGGAATTACGAACGCTGCGTGCAAGCGATCAAACTGGGTGCGTACAGCTTCATCGACAAGGCGGAATCGATGGAGCGTGTGGCGCACGAAGTCGGAAACGCCATCGAGCGTTGGCGGCTGGAAGCGGAAGTGAAGTCGCTGCGGCGCGAAGTCGCCGCCGATACGGCGCTGGTCGGCAAGAGCGACGCGATGCGCACACTGGCGGAACAAATCGCGCGCGTCGCACCCATCCCAAGTCCGGTGCTGATCGTGGGCGAGAGCGGCACGGGCAAGGAGCTGGTTGCGCGTGAGCTGCATCGACAAAGCAGCCGTGCCAACGGGCCGTTCGTCGCCATCAACTGTGCCTCGCTGCCGGAGACGCTGATCGAGAGCGAGCTTTTCGGTCACGAGCGCGGCGCGTTCACCGGAGCGAACCGGACGCACCGGGGTGCCTTCGAGCAAGCCACCGGCGGCACCCTTTTTCTCGACGAGATCGGTGAGATGCCGGCGGCCGCGCAGGCCAAGCTCTTGCGCGTGTTGGAGCAAAACGAAGTCACGCGTCTCGGCGCCGAGCGCAGCGTCAAGATCGACACCCGCGTGGTCGCCGCCACGCATCGCGACTTGGATGCGGACGTCGCGGCCGGCCGATTCCGGCAAGATCTATTCTACCGCCTGAACGTCCACACCGTTCGCGTTCCCCCGTTGCGCGAGCGCGCCTCGGACATTCCCGAGCTGGCGAACCATTTTCTATCCGCGATTTCCTCTCGCTTCGGTATGAAGCGCAAGCGCTTCGAACCTGAGGTACTCGACGCGCTCATGCGCTACGACTGGAGCCGTAACAATGTGCGCGAGCTGCGCAACATCGTCGAGCGCATGGTCATCGCCAGCGACGGGGACGCGATCGCGATCGACGCGCTGCCGGCCGAGATTCGCGGAACCGAGCCGCTGACGCCGCCGGCGCAGACGTTCAAGGGCAAGAAATCGGAAGCGGAACGTCAGATCATTGTCGCTGCACTGGAGCGCAACGACTGGAACATCACGCGCACCGCCGAGGAGTTGGGGCTCGCGGATCACGCGAGCTTGCTCAAGATCATGCGCCGGCTGGCGATCAAGCATCGCTAGTGTCCGCTGGGACACGTAGACCACTTCAACGCTGTGTTTAAGGGGACACAGTGCTTCTGCCAGGCGACTTGTCGTCTTCTGCAAATTGCTGTTTAGCAACTAATTGAGCAAATGTGCCGCCGGCGCTGAGCGCGGCGGCACACTTGCTTTTACTCCTCCCGCTCGCGCCATCGGGGTGCGGGAAAAACAGGAGGACCACCATGTCGAAAATCATTCGCATCGCGAGTGCGGCACTCGCGCTCGCCGTCTTCGTCGCCGGTTGCGGCACCGACGAAGAGACCTTCAACAACAAGACCATTTCCAAGAACGACAGCAAGACGACACCCGCTCCGGTCGCGGAAACGACGACACCCGGGACGACACCGCCGGTCGCGGTTCCGCACTCGGTGACGGAGGCGACCTATGAGAACTCCGAGACGGCGTTCCTCGAAGGCCGCTACGATGAGGCGTACGACTTGTTCACCATCTACACGTCCAAGCGCCCGGAGAATGCGTGGGGTCACTACATGCTCGGCATGTCGGCGTGGAAGTCGGGGCGTCTCGAGGACGCGCAGGTTGCATTCAACCACGCGCTCGAAGTCGACTCGACGCTGGTGAAGGCGCATTTGAATCTCGCGCGGGTGCTGCTCGAGTCGCATCAGCCGCAAGCCGCGCTGACTGCGATCGAAAGCGCGCTCGCCGTCGACGGAGCGTCGAGCACGGCCCGCCGGCTGCAAGGCAACGCCTACCATTCGCTCGGCCAAACCGAAGAGGCACTGGAGGCGTATCGTGTCGCGATCCAAATCGATCCGGAGGATGCGTGGTCGATGAACAACCTGGCGTTCATCCTGATCGAAGCGGGTCGCTACGACGAGGCGTTGCCGGCGCTGGCGCGCGCTACCGAGCTGCGCAAGGACGTCCCGCTCTTCTTCAACAATCTGGGAATGGCGTTGGAGCGAACGGGCCACTACCGCGCCGCGGAGGACGCGTACACCTATGCGGGCTCGCTGGAGGGTGTTAGCGAACGGGCCGTCGCCAATCGCGAGCGCGTTCGCGGCGTGCGCGAGCAACCGGGGCTCGACCCGGTCGACTTGGCCGCGCTCGCGCGCGCGTTCGAAGCGGAGCTGCAGGGAAAGTCGTCCGTGGCGACGGATGCCCTCACTGCTGAAGAACAGGATGTCTCGGTCACACCGGCCGACACGACGTCATCGGCGCAGCAGCCTCGTTAGCTTCTAAGCCTCGCTGCGGGTCCTGTCGTCTCGTCACCCCGCGGGCTTGTCACCCGCGGGGGCCCCGCCTCGACGCCACCCGCAGCGAGGCTGTCTCATTCAATCAACTTGAATTGTCCCGTGCGCCGGGTTTCGGCGCGGGTGACGTCGTCCACGACGGAGACATCGAATTCGAATTCGCCCGGCCACAGCTCTTCGGTTTTCAGAAACACGTAGACGACGTCGTGCGGGCCGGAGGCGGTGGTCTGAAATCGCGAGGTCAGCGCGGCGCCCTCGTCATCTCCGCCCGTCAACTTCTTCCACAAACCTTTGGGAGGCGGAGTCTTCGACGTAACGCGATACGACACCGTGTAGCGACACGAGCCCTGGCCGTCGCGCGCCAGGTTGTAGACCTCGAAGTAGACGGGCACCCGCGTCTTGACGGGATAACGCGCCGACGGTTTCGGCACCACTTCCAGCGAACCGCGGTTGAAAGACGACTGGTCCTTCGCCGGTTGAATGCCGTTGGAAAAGCACACCGTGCTGAGGGCCAGCGCACCGTCGAACTTGTCGGGTCGAATGACGCGGTTGTAAGACGTGAAGCGGCCCGTTTCCACTTCTTCGATGCTGACCGCGATATCGTAGCTGGCGGCTGAGAGCATGAAGGGAAGCTGCACGATCATCGGCACCGATGTTTCCGCGTCGGCACTGCCGGCAGGAACGGTGACCGGAAAACTCTCCCGCGCCACTTCGGAGTGGTCCAAATCATAGACGACGGCCGTCGCGCGGTAGGTGAGATTACCGTTGGCATCGAATTCAGCGTTGAGGTCGACGCGATCGACGCCCTCGCCGCCGCGGAAAAATGCCACGTCGTACTCGAAGGGCACGCGGGCCCCGTCGAAATCGAAGGGGTAGATGACCGGCTGCGCTTCCAACAACGCTCCGAAGTTCCGTAGCGACCGCTCGAACTCCGCGTACTCGAACTCGGACGAAGGCGTGGGGATGTCGAAGACACCGCCCTTGAGGCCCTGCACGAGATCGAGAGGCATGTTGTCCAAATCTCGATCGGGCATCACCCCCCACTCGCCGGAGGGCATGCGCAGGCGCTCGTTACTTTTCCGTTCGAACATGGGCAACTCGACGTGCTCGAGGTAGTAGGTGTAGTTGCCGTTGCCGTACGCGTCCTCGAACTGCGCGGTGACACCGAGCGTGGGGTAGAACCAATACTCTCCGGGGCGAACGTAGGACTCGATGGTCGCGTCGGCGGTGACGGTGTCGCGCGCGGCCGGCATGCCGTAGCGGATGCACACCTCGCCGCGCTGGTCCCAACCCGGCCATTCTTGTCGCGCGAACCGATCGCGGGCGATGCCTACACGGCGCTCGTGCTCGTTTCTGGCTTCGTTCTCGACCGTCGTCAACAGGGGATCGTGCGACCGCCAATACTCGACGATCCACCGCTTGCAGCTATCCTCGCTGCGCAGCGCCAAGAGGTCGAGGAGCTCATCGGACGTCAGCACGGGCTGGAGGGCAGCGAGCTCCGCGCGCGTGGCGTCGGAGAAGGTGCGGGTCAGCCGGTAGACCTGCCGGCTCTCTTCCTGATAGTCGCGACGCCCATCGTCCTCCTGGGCGAAAGCGTGGCTGGAGCCGATCAAGAGCACCAGCACTGCGGCGAATCCGAGTCTGCGGCAAATAGTCGCCTGGTTCATCCCCCGCCTCCCCTGTCAGTGTAGCGACGAATCGAAAAAGCTCAACGGTCGAGCGGCGACTTTTCCTTGAGGTTTTCGCCGAACAGCTTTCGCACTTTTGCCACCTTGGGGAGTGCCACCGCCTGCACGTAGCCCTGCCGTGGATTCGTGCACACGTAGCTTTGGTGGTAGGTCTCCGCGGGAAAAAACTCGCGCAGCGGCTCGAGGGTAGTGACGATGGGGTTGTCGTACGCGCGGGCGCGCGTGAGCTCGTCGATGTACGCCTGCGCCGCCTGCTTCTCGTCGTCGTTGGCGTAGAAGATCGCCGAGCGATACTGCGGACCGACGTCGTTGCCCTGGCGATTCAGCGTGGTCGGGTCGTGGGTCGCGAAGTGCACCTGGAGAAGCTTGCGGTAGTCGATCTTGGACGGATCGTAGACAATCTGGACGGCCTCGGCGTGACCGGTGGTTCCGGTGCACACGGCCTCGTAGTTCGCGGTCTCCTTGGCGCCGCCCGCGTATCCCGAGACCGCGTCAACGACACCGTCCAGCTCTTCAAACACCGCTTCCACGCACCAAAAACACCCGCCGGCAAACACGGCGGTCGCTTGCTCCATCATGATCTCCTTCGCTTCACTCGCCGGCCGGCGGGGGCGCGAGCGCGTCGAGCCACCCCTCGACGCCATGCTTGGCGACGAATTGCTGCACGGCGCGGAAGCCGTCCCCGCAGACGGAATCCGCATTGGCGGCGAGATTGTGAATGACGAACTGCGCTTCCGGCGTGTTCACGTCGCTCATCACGAGGAAGGAGGCGTACTCGCAGCTACCCTCGATCCACGGAGTGCCAACGGCGCGCACACCGGCGCGCACGAGCCACACGTGCATCATCTGGTGCGCCAGCACCGACGCCATCTGCAGCTCGGGCATCCCATGCAGCACGGTAATCTTGCAGTGCGCGGGTTGGTGCGTCTTCGGGCTCTCCGGGTCGATGAATCCGAGCGTGTGGCGTACCGGATCCGGCGACATCTGGTGCAGCTGGTCCCGGCCCGCGAGCAAGAACGTGATGCCGTCGATTCCGACACGCACACCGTGCGCGTCGAGCGACGACGATACCAAGCTCGCCACGTCTTTGGCCCCGTGGGTCGTGGTCACCGAGGTCGCCGCACAGCGCTCGCACAAGCGTCGTCCATCCGGGAGCGCCACCGCGTGGGCGGACAGCTCACCCGCGATCGATCGCCGGCAGAAATCGCACGACGGGCCCTGCGCGTTCGATAATGGAGCGACGAAGAGGACGAGAACAGCCAGCGTTACCAGGAAGCGGGGCATTTCAAAAAGCGCGAGTGACACAGCGCTGCGTAGAACGCTACCACCGCGGACCCGCCAAGTCAACCAAGCGGCCGACGGTCACACCGCGCGCGGGTACAGTGCGGCGTTTTCCGCCCGCACGCGCACCCACAGTGCGACCGCGTCGAGCAGCGAGATCGCGATGGCGGTTCGCCAGGCGCCGAACAGCATGGATGCCGCCAGCAGCTCGATGGCGACCGCGACGTAATTGGGATGACGCATGAAGCGATACGGGCCGCTGCGCACCGGCGCCTCACCCGGTACCACCAGGATGCGAACGTTCCAGCGATCGCCCAAGGCGCGAATGGCGCTGTAGCGAAGCGCTTGGGCGCCGACCCACAATGCCAGCCAGAGCGGCCACAACGCCGTCGGGTGTGCGCCGAGCACGATCACCTCCGCGGCCAGGCACACTAGAAACGCAACGTGGACGAAAACCAGAAACGGAAAATGGCGCTTGCCGAATTCGCGGGCACCACGGGCTCGCACTTTGCGCGCGTTCCGCGCCGATAGCACGAGCTCGCCGATCCGCTGCGCCGCCACCACAGCCACGAACACCATCACGGCGGTGCGAGCCGTCACGACGCTCCTTGCATCAGCACGAATTCGCCGGAAAAGCCCGGCCCGAGTGCCGTGACCAGCGCGCGTTGTCCCGGCTCGATGTCGCCGGCTTGCAGTACGCGCTCCAGGACGAACAAGCACGACGGCGACGACATGTTTCCGTAGCGGCGCAGCACGTCGCGCGCGTGGTGGAGGCGCTCCGGTGCGATCTCCAGCGCCTCCGCGTACGCACGCAGCACCTTCACGCCGCCGGGGTGTGCCACCAAATGCTGGACGTCGTCGAGCGTCAAGCCATGGCGTGCCAGAAACTCGACCACCGCGGGGCGCACCGCTTCGCGCACGATGGCGGGAATGTCGCGAGAAAACACTACGTGCAACCCGACTTCGTCGATCGTCCAGCCCATCACGTCCAGCGTGTCGCGCCACAGCACACTGTGCGACGCGAACAACTCGAGCGGCAGCGATCGACCGCGCGCAGGCTGCTTCACGGTGCTGCCGACCACCACCGCCGCCGCGGCGCCGTCGCCGAACAACGACGCGGCGACCAAGTTTCGTTTCGTCACGTCGGTGGGGAGGAAGGTGACGCTGCACAGCTCGAGTGCGACCAGCAGCACGCGCGCCGACGGGTCCGCCAGCGCGAACTCGCGCGCACGCGAAAGTCCCACTGCACCTCCCGCGCACCCCAAGCCCCAAATCGGCGTGCGTCGAATGTCGCTGCGAAATTCCAGCTGGTTGGCGAGCAGTGCGTCCATGCTCGGCGTGGAAAGCCCGGTGGACGACACGAACACGACGTGGTCGACATCGCGAGCGGTAAGACCGGCGCGCTCGAGCGCCGACGATGACACCTCCGCCGCCAATCGCGTGGCGTGCTCTATATAAAGACGGTTGCGCTCGCCGAAACTGTGCGATTGGCCCAGCCAGTCGATGGATACGCACGTATGACGCGTTTCGATCTCCGCGTTTTCGAACACGTCGAAGTTGCGCTCGCGGAATTCCTCGGAGGAAAACACGTGCGTCGCCAAGCGCTTGACGTCGTTCGTCGACAGAACGTGGGACGGAACCGCGGTGGCGAGCGCAATCAGTCGTGGATTCAATGCCAAGACAAAAACGACCGTTCTTCTCGTGTCGGGGCGGCGGCCGGGGGTACCCAGCAAGCCACTACTTGGAGTATAATGTAGCCGCACTACTTCCGGAGGCAACAGCATGACCCGACTTCTACCAGCCTTGGCATTCTTGGCGTTCCTTTCCCCGGCTTCGGTCCTCGCCCAATGTCCCGACCTGGACCCCCTCGACGATGGGTCGGGCGTGAACGGGGCCGTCGGCTTGCCGGCGCTCGTCATATCCGAAGTGAACCCGGGCGAGTACGTCGAGCTGTTCAACACCACCGCCGGTGACATCACGCTGCCGAACATCTATTGGCTCTGCGCGAGCTTCGTTTACGCGCAGGTGGCGGGTGTGGTGCCGGCGGGCGGCTACGCCACCGTGCCCTGGCCGGCCAACTTCCCGCACGTCACCGACGCCAACGGCGAAATGATGCTGTATCGCAGCGCGAACTTCGGCGCCAACACCGATATCCTCGACTACATCATCTGGGGAAATCCCGGCATCACGCGGAAGAACCAGGCGGTTGCGGTGGGCAAGTGGGTCGGCGCGAACGCGACCGCCATCACGGGTGGAGCCATCCACCGCAAGATCGGCGTCAAAGGCACTCAGGCCTCCGAGTACGACAACACCTCGGCCCCGTCCGGCATGAACTGCACACCGCCTCCCGTCGGCGTGGGCGGCACGCCGAGCATCGTGCACGCGCGCATTTGGAGCAGCCCCAATCCGTTCAAGTCCAGCACCAACGTCGAGTTTTCTCTCGATGCGCCCGCCAACCTCGAAGTGGCCATCTTCGCCGTCGACGGTTCGCTGGTGCGCGTGCTCGCCAAGCAATCGTTTCCCGCGGGAGCGAGCCGCATTGGATGGGACGGAACCGATCGTAGCGGGAGAATGGTCGCCAGCGGGACCTATCTCGCGCGCATCTCCGGACCCGGTGTGACCGCGACCGCGCGCGTGACGCACATCCACTAACGTTGCCGCGAGCGACGAGCGCGTACGAGCGAATCTACCGCGTGGTGCGGCGCATTCCGCGCGGTCGCGTCGCCACCTACGGCCAAATCGCCGAGCTCGCGCAGGCATCCGGTCCCCGGCAAGTCGGCTACGCGCTGCACGCGCTTCCCGAAGCGCACGACGTGCCGTGGCACCGCGTCGTCAACGCGCGCGGCACCATCAGTCTTCGCTCCGGCCTCGGCGGCGAAGCCCACCAACACGCCCTCTTGAAAGCGGAAGCGGTCGAGTTCGATGCCAATGGGCGCATCGACCTCGACCGCTTTCGTTGGAAGAAACGATAGTGCTTTAGTTCTGGTAGAGCGCCTTCACCGCTCCCCACGTTGTTTCGCGTACGGGGAGTGTGGTGCACCCTTCCTCGAGATCCTCGACAGTAACTTCCAAACATGCTTGCTCGGGACCGCACTGGTCCGGCAAGAGGAAACCGTTTGCACTCCAGTTACCGTGAATCACGTACGAAGTGCCCGGAGTCAGTCCGGAAATCACGACGCTGGTTGTTGAAAAACCGTCCACCGAGCCACCGGTGAAGATCAACTCGCCGTTTTGGATGGCCGCGCCGTCGGACAGATCCCACGGGCACGCGCTCGTAACGGGCGAAAACGGTTCATAGAACGGAACCTTGGGATTGTTGACCAATGAGCCGGTATAAACGGGCGCAAAGGGCGGACCATCGAAGTAGCAGCCAGCGCTGTTCTCGACGCTGTTGGCCGCGAACTCGGCCGCCTCGATAATCGAAATGTCGTCCAACTTCTGATTGAAGGCGACCGTGACAATCCCGCCTTTCAGATTTGTGCCATCGTCGTCACGGGTTTTGAACGTGAGCCGGATGATTCCGGTATCGGTGACGAACGTACCCAAGAAGTTGGTGTCGAGCGGACAATAGTCCTCGGGGAATTTCCGCTCGAGCGTCTTGTTGAGCTGCAGTGTTTGGGCAAAAACGTCGCTCGCACCGCCAGCGATAGCCGTGGTGATCGCAAAGATTGAGAGAACGCGTGATAGCGTTGGGCGCATAGTATCCTCCGTTCGGGGCAGGGGACGCTTTGTGTGACTACTACACGTCGTGTGCCGACCAAGTTGGTAAGCGAAGGCGAAAAGTATATCATGACGGCCATGACCGTCTGTAAGATCGCCCGTGCTTTTTTTCGTGCGTGCGTCCTCGCATTTGTAATCGCTGTTACTTTTCTTACGCCCGTTCGAGCGGATGTGTTGCGGGACGTCGATCGCCGCATCGACGGCTACCTGGCTGCCGGGAAACCGGATAGCGCGGCCCTACTGATCGACCACGCGGTAGCGTTGGCGCGCAAAGAGCGAGGCGATTCACTGGCGGTGGCGGCCTACGCGGATTCTCTCGGCATCAAATTCTTCAATGCGTACGACGCGACTACGGGAGTGAAGCTGATCGAGCTTGGGGTGAGACTACGCGAGTCGGTCCTTCCCAAGAGCGATCCGGCGTTGGCAGGTCCACTCGAGCTGTTGTCGACCGCCTACTACATCGCGGGACGCATCCCGGATGCGGTGGAACCGCAGGAGCGATGTGTTGCCATTCGGGTCGCGTCGCTGGGTCCCAACGATCCGTCCACGTCGAAAAGCCGCTACGATCTTGCGCTGGTTTATTACCGGCTCACGCGCTATGACGACGCGGAGCGCGAGCTGCGCGCCGCGATCGCGGCGTACGAACCCAAGCGGGCCAGCGAGCCGATGCCGCTGGCGGAAACGGAGCGCGTGCTGGGCGAAGTGAATCGCGAGCTGAACCGCTACGACGACGCGGAAACAATGATGAGCGACGCGGTGGCACTCGCGCGCGCCGGACTGCCGCCGGGCGACCCGGAGCTGGTGGTTTTTCTCAATAGCCTCGCGGGGTTCTACAAGGATCAGGCGCGCTACGACGAGTCGGAACTGTTGCTCGAAGAAGCGCTGGAGATTCGCACTCGGGCCAAGCTCGAGGATGAGCTTGCGATTACTACTTTGAACCTCGCCGAGATCTACCGGCTGCAGGGACGGTTCGACGACGCCATCCCGCGCTACCGCCGCGCGCTCGAAATTGCACAGAAAACGCTCCCACCCATCGAGGTCGCCGAGTTCCGCAACCAGATTGCCGCGGCGTATTCCGACATGGGCCGCGTCAAGGATGCGGAGACGCAATTTCGTTTGGCGCTGGCGGCGGTCGATTCATCGGCGGATGCGTCGCCGCAAGTGGTGGCGCAATTCAAGCACGACCTCGGGGTGTTACTCGCACGCGATGGCCGGCGCGAAGAAGGGCAGAAGTATCTCAATGAAGCAATCGCACTCCGCGAGCAGGTGTTCGGGAAAACCCATCCGCTGGTCGCGGTTTCGTTGACACAGCTGGCGCGCTCGCAGGCGCAACTGTTCGGGCAGCCCACGCCCAAGCCAGCGCCCGGCGATCGCAACGCCGCCGCATTGCTGGATCGTGCTCTATCCATTTGGGATGCGACCGATGCGGAGCCTGAGGCGCGCGTGGACGCGGGCATCGCGCGGGCGGAGATCTCGTATCGTAACGGAGAGAAAGATCGCGCGCTCCAATCGATGGCCAGGGCGTTGGACGCGGTCGAGGTACTGCGGCCACATCGCGGTGGCGGTGGGGCCGAGCGCATCGAGTTCATTCAGCGCTACGTCGATGCCTACGACCGCATGACAACGTGGGTAGTTGAGACGGGCAACGTGGCGGCTGCGCTCGACTACTCGGAGCGGCGCCGCGCACGCGTTCTGGTCGATCGGTTAGCAGGCACGGTTCGCACTGCCGATTCGGAAACAAGCGCAGCGCTTGATCGTTTACGTGCAACGAAGCGCGACCTCACTGACCGTCTCGGCAAATGCCAAGCGCAGGCACAGGCGTTGCGGAGCAAGGGCCGGCTCACCAAGGGTGAGCGGGCCGACTTGGAGCGTGTCGAATCGAATTGCGACAACCTCGCTCGCGACCTCGAGCGCACTCGCGAGCGCATTCGAGTGACCGAGAGCGCAGAAGGTACAAGTGTTTTGACGCCCGCACGAATGCGCGCCCCCAGCGCTGAACCGCTTCTCGCGTACCACATCGGCTCGGTGGCTAGCTATTTGTTCGTTGTGGATGCGGGAACGAAATCGCTGCGCGTGTTTCCGTTGACGTTGGATGACCAAGTAGCTGTACGGCTCGGCGTGAGACCCGGCGCGCTCACACGTTCCTCGCTTGCCAGGATTCTCACTGGATACGACGAAGCCGGAAAACGATCCGGTCTGGGCCTGATCCGGGAAGTCGCGACGCCGACAGAGGCGACCGCTACGAGTGACGTCGTCCGGCGCGCGCGTCAGGGCACCAACGATCGTTTACACGCACTATCCGCAGTGTTGGTGCCCGAAGCCGTATGGTCGTCGGTTCGCCAGGTAAAAACAGTCGTTGTGATTCCCGATGGCTTGCTGGCCGCGTTGCCGTTCGAAGCTCTCGTCCGCTCCGGGCCGGTGGATGCTCCGGTCTATTGGTTGGACGAAGGACCCGCGATTCAATACGCACCATCGATCGCGACGTTTGACGCACTGGGGCTGTCCTCCGCGGATTCTGAAGCCATACAGCGCGTACTGAGTGTGTGCAACCCACACTACGCGTCGCTCACTCCACTGCCCGGAACCGAGCGCGAGACGGAGCGGGTGGTCGCGGCCTTCGGCAAGGACCGAGTGACTGTGCTGTGCGGAAATGATGCCACCGAAGCGGCAGTCTGCCGGGCGATGGCGAAGAAGGACATTGTTCATCTTGCAACGCACGGGCTCGTCAACCAGCGACGCAGCGATCTGCTCGCGTCGCTGGCATTCACTCCTTCGACGTCTGTATCAAGAAGCCTCCACGACGACGGCTTCTTACAGCTGTTCGAGATCGACGACCTGGCGCTGTCGGCGGAGCTGGTGGTGTTGAGCGCGTGCGAGAGCAGCACGGGAAGCTACGTGCTGGGCGAAGGCGTCATGGCGCTATCGCGGGGCTTCTTATCGGCGGGTGCGCGCCGCGTGGTGGCTACGCAGTGGAAGGTCGACGACGCCACCACGGCGGTGCTGGTGGGAGATTTTCTCGCGCGTGTCGCGCGCAACGACGGCGGAGGCGACATGGCGCTGGCACTGCGCGACGCCAAGCGTGCCGTGCGGCAGTCGGCGAATACGTCGCCGCCGTTCTTCTGGGCCGCCTTCGTCATCACGGGCGCGCGCTAACCCATTCCCCTGGCATTGCGATTGCACGGGTCGCCCGAGGCTTCTCGGAGGACTCGTGATGGAACAGTTTGCTCTTCCCATAGCGTTCGTCTTGCTCGTGCTCGGAATCGCGCTCAAACGATTCAGCGCGACGTTCGGGTCGTTACTCAAACCGCCTTTAACTATCCAACTCGTTCCGGTTGCTGATCGAGCGAAGGGGCGCTTCGCGGATTCGCACCGTCGCGAGTTGGAATCTTTGGGGTTCTCGCCCATCGGACTCTATGAGGTGCGCGAGATGAAAGGTGTCGTGCTGTCCGCCTTCGCGAACTCGACCCAGGCCATGTGCGCGGTGGTTTACCGCCACCCGATGGCGGGCGTTTTCGCCGACATTTGCATCCTGAGCCAGGACGACACCAGCCTCACCGTCACCAGCGCGCCCGCGGGCGGCAATCTCGACCAGCCGCCGGGACGGCGCAAGGTATTCATGCCCAAAGCGTCGCTGCGACTGCTCTACGATTGTGCCTCGCGCGAGCGCTCGGGCGGCCCCTACAAACGCCTCGACTCGTCGAACTTCGTCCGCGCCTTCGAAGAGGCCTACGCCCAGGAGATGCAGTGGCGGAAAAGCCGCGGCGGGCCGACCGCAGCGGAAGTACGCCGCGAAGCCCACGCGATGGGTATCCACTCGGAGAAGACCATTCAAAAAGCGACCGAGTCGCTGCGCAAGCAGTACAGCGAGCCGGAACAGCCGGTCCGTTGACCGCCGTCACGGTGGACGTGGCGCCTCGGTGCGCGTAGAATGTGCGCCGGCGTTCGACCCACCATGAAGGCTTCGTCACCGTCGCATCGTTCCTCGCGCGCTCGCCGAATTCTACTCACGGCTGCGCTGCTCGCATTCGCGGGGCTGGCAGCCCTCGGCATCGCCGAAGTGGTGCTGCGACTCGTTCCCATTCCCGGTATCACCTATCACTCGTTCTATTACGACCCGGTTACGGGCGGGAAGTACTACCCGAAGACCACACTCATGTACCGCAGCCCGGACGGCGAGCAAGTGGTGCGGCACGCCAACGCGTGGGGTTTCGCCGATGTCGACCACGAGATCAAGCCCGCGCCGGGTACACTCCGCATCGGCTTTTTTGGCGATTCCTATACCGAAGCGCGCCAGGTCCCCCTGGAGGATACGTTCTTCCGCGTGATCGAAGCGGACCTCAACGACCGCATCCCCCAGTTGGTGGGCGAGACCAATCGCCGCGGCGAACCGGTGCGCCACGTCGAAGCGATTTCGTTCGGCATCACCGGCCGCAGCACGCTGCAGTCGTACTTGGAGTGCACGCAGTGGATGGAGAAAGCGGACCTGGACGCGGTGGTGTATGTCTTCGTGGAAAACGACCCGGGCGACAATATCCAACCGATGCGCGGCTCCGACGCGGTTCCCGTGGCTGAGCTTGCGGGGGATTCTTTCGTGGTCGACACGTCGTTCAACCAGCGCTACGGCCATAAAACATCGTGGTGGCACCGCGCCATGCAGCGCATCAAAGCCAACTCGCTGGTGGTGAGCACCGTGGAGGGGCGTCTGAAACTGCTCAAGCGCCACGGTATCAAGCGCACAGTGACCGAAGCCGATCGTCTGGGCGGAGCCGGCGGCGGGGGCGTCACCATGGTTCCCTCGGCGTGGCCGCAGAATCTAGTGGAAGACGGCTGGACGCTGGTGGAGCGCATCCTCGACACGTGGTCGCATTACGTCACGTCGACCGGGCGCGAGTTCGCGATTATCCGCGTGCCGCGCGAGGAAGTGATTACGGCTCCGCTCGCGGGACAAGACAGTTGGGCGCCGCGACTGCACGCCTACTGTGCGCGCCGTAACATTCCGCTCATCGATCCCACCCCGGGAATGATTCCGCACGTCCAACGCGGCGAAAAGGTCTACTACGATCACTTCACGTCACTTGGACACCGCGTGTTCGCCGATGCGTTCGTCGCCTACTGGCTCGAGCGCGACATGCGTTAGCGAAATCACTCCCGGCGCAGCCTCACATTGCCATACTTCATGGTGCCGGCCTAGGCCGACGGGGGGCTCGCGAAAGGACGATTCGCGTGAGCATGCCCCATCTTCGCGTCGTGCCGTATTACCGCGACTGTCACGAGTGGACCTACCTCGAATTACTCGCACGCCATTTCGGAAGGGAAGAAGCCGAACGCCGTCGGCGCGTACTGGCATGGATACACGAGCGCATGCCGGGGCGCGAGCGGGCTCCGCTGCGACACGTCGTGGCCGACCGTGGGCGCGTGGTGGCGAGCATGGGACACCTGCCGGCGGAGTTTTGGATTCTGGGTGATCGCGTTCCCATCCGCTACACGCACGATCTTCTTGTCGACGAGCGTTATCGCGGATTGCCGCGCTTGGGGCGCAAACTCATGATCAACGCGCTGGCCACCGGCGCACGCGTCGCGGGTGGCTTGTGGATGACGGACGCGTCGTATCGACTGCACGTGAACGCCGGCTTCGAGCCGCTCGAGCCGCTCACCACCTACACCCTCGCGCTCAACCCGGTCGACTTTGCGGCACAGCGCAACCTGTCCGCGGCCAAGGCCAACGCGATGCGTTGGCTGCTCACCGCCGTGCGCGCGCAGAGCCTCTCTCGCGCCGACCGCGTACTTGGCCGTCCCGGATGCGCGGTGCACGACGTCGATGAACTCGATCCCGTATACGATGCCGTGTGGGAGCAGTTCGCACTCGGCTACGCCATCACGCGCACGCGCGACGCCGCCTATCTCAACTGGCGTTACGCGTGGCACCCAAACCTGGAGTACCGTTTTGCACTCGCCACCGCGGGCGGATCGCCGGCGGGCTTCATGGTGTGGCGTTCCTCGCACGATGGAGAGAAGCGCGCCGTCGTCCCCGACTTTTTGGTCGCCCGCTGGGACTTCGCGACATTCGAGCGGCTGCTCGCACACGTGATCATGCAAACCTTCGCCGCCGGGAGCACCTCGCTATCCATCATGACCACGCAGCCATGGGCGGCGCGGGTGCTGCGCTGCTTCGGTTTTTATCCGCGTGGCACGCGCAACACCTGGGTCGTGGGGAACTGGGCGGACCGCCTGCCCCGGCGATGGATCGGCGAGCACTCCACGTGGCACATGGTGTTGGGGGACTCCGACGGCGACGTTTGGAGCCGGGCCTAGCGGCTCCGGTGACCCGTCCTTCCGCCGCTTTCGCCTGCTGCGCGGTTGGGTTATACTCGTTGCCTACACCGGGCGCGGGCCGCGCCGATTGCAACGGGAGCTTTTGCGTTTTGAAGCAGGCCATCTTCTCCATTTCCGGGATCCTCGGCGTCGACCGTCTGTTCGCGTATCTGAATCGCAATCGCCCCGTGGTCCTCGTGTTTCACGGCGTCACCGCCGAAAAACCCGGGCACTTCTGCAATCACGAGGGGATGCACCTCTATCGGCCTATCTTCGAGCGGCTGATGGAGTTCATCGCTAACCGCTACCATCCGGTTTCACTGAGCAGCATCGTCGATTGGCTGGAAGGCCGGGCGGTGCTGCCGAGCCGCGCCGTGGCGGTCACCTTCGACGACGGATATCGCAATGTGCTGACCGAGGCGGCCCCCGTGCTCGCGCGTCTCGACATTCCCGCAACACTGTTCGTGGCCACCGACTTCGTGTTTCGGCGCGAGGCGCTGTGGCCCGACCGGATCACGAGCGCGCTTTATCTGACGAAACAAAAACAGTTATCCCTCGACACCAACGGCGGCGCTGAAAACGTGCCGTTGCGCGACGAGGGCGAAAGGATTGCGGCGGAGCACAGGCTGCGCTCCCTCCTCAAGAATGTTCCCGACGACGAACGTCGCACGATGTTGGAGGAAATCGTGGCCTCACTCGGCGTCGACGACGTGGAGGCGACGAGCGCCTGGCCCGACCACGCGCCCATCACCCCGGAGGAGCTACCGCGGCTCTTCGAGCACGGCGTCGACGTCGGCTCGCACACCTGCACGCACGCCATCGTGTCGCGCATGCGCGAGCCCCAGATGGAATTCGAGCTGGCCGAATCGCGCCGCTTGATCGAACGCGCGACGGGGCGGCCGTGCACGCTCTTCAGCTATCCCAACGGCAGCCCGGCGGATTTCAACGCGCGCACGCGCGATGCGGTGATAAAGGCGGGTTACCGGGGTGCGGTGACGACTATCAAGAGCGAGGTGGCCGCGATGCAGGATCGTTTCGAGATTCCGCGCTGCACGCTCACGCACAATCACATCACGCTGTCGGAGTTCGCCGCCGAAGTAAGCGGGCTTCCGCGCTTCCTGCGGCGCGCCAAGGCGCGCGTCACCGGTGGGCCGGCGCTACCGCGAGGCGGTTCGTGGCAACTGGACGGAGACTGGGTATGAACACCGTCCCACTGACGGTCGTCGCGTATCAGCGCGACATTCACGAGCCCGCCTACCTGCGTTTCATCGAGAAGGTAATGGGCGCGGAGGAATGCGAGCACCGGCGCCGCGTGCTCGCGTCGATGCACGAGCGCATGCCGCTGCGCGACCGCGCGCCGCTGCGTCACGTGATCCTCGACGGCGAGCGCGTGGCGGGAAGTTTGGGCTACCTACCGGCGGAGTTTCTGATCGACGGCACGCGCGTTCCGGTTCGATTCACCCACGACTTGTTGGTCGACCCCGACTACCGCGGCCAAGGACTGGCCAAGCTGGTGGTCGACAACGCACGCGCTCTCGGCGATTTCTTCCCGGGCGGCATGTGGATGACCGACCCGTGCTACAAGATTCATCTCGCGTGCGGCTTCGACGACGCCCCGGTGCTCACGACCTACACGCTGGCTCTCGATCCATCCTCGTTCATCGCGCAAAAAGAGTTGTCGTCGGTCAAGCGAGTCCTGGCGAAAGCGGCGCTTTCGTCGACACGACTGCGCACACTGGCGCGCGCGAACCGCGCCG
The DNA here is from genome assembly GCA_025923935.1 of Candidatus Krumholzibacteriia bacterium. GTDB lineage: Bacteria > Krumholzibacteriota > Krumholzibacteriia > WVZY01 > JAKEHA01 > JAKEHA01. The sequence continues at coordinate 2,933 of JAICFA010000016.1, read as the reverse complement.
TGGCTCGCGCCGGCGACACCGTTGCCGAAGTCGCGCGCTTCGATCCGTCCCACGACGCCGCTTGGCAGCAGCTCGCTGCGACCTACGCCGTGACATTGGCGCGCGACGCCGCGTTTCTCAACTGGCGTTACTTCGACCACCCCAATCTCAAATACCGCGCGGTGATCGCAGCGCGCGACGGCGGCGTCACCGGCTACATGGTGTGGCGGCCGTCCAACCAGGGCGAAAAGCGAGCGGTCATTCCCGACTTCTTGGTCGCCAAAGGCGACGTCGCCACGTTCGAGCGGCTGCTCGCCCAGGTGATCGTCGAAGGCTCGGCGGCCAAGTGCAGCTCGCTCTCGATTCTCACCTCGCAGCCGTGGGCCGAGCGATCGTTACGGACGTTTGGGTTCTATCCGCGGGGTGCACGCAACACCTGGGTGGTTGCCGGGTGGCGCGGCCACATCTCCGAGGCAACGTTCAACGACCTGGCCGCGTGGCACGTCGTGTTGGGGGATTCCGACGGCGATATTTGGAGTCACGCCCGCTAGTTCGTTGCGACGGCTGCGCCGGCTGCGTATACTGCTACTCGAGCCCCGCTTTTCCATGCGCACCCTGACGGCCACACTATTATCGATCCTTCTCATCGGCTCGGCCGCGGCGCAGAGTCCGGGGAAGCAATCGCCCACGTTGCACGCGGCGCTGCAAGCCGCTGCTCCGGGCGAGCGAGTGCGCGCGTGGGTTTATTTCGCCGACAAGGGGCAGGGCCGTGCCTTGCCGTTCACCGAGCGCGCGCAGGCGCGGCGCGACCGCAACCGGGTTTCCACCGACTCCTTCGATATCCCGGTGCGTGACGCCTATCGCTCCGCCGTGGCGCGTACCGGTGCCCACGTCAAGCACGTGTCGCGTTGGCTCAACGCCGTCTCCATCGACGCCACCGCGGAGCAGATCACGCATATCGAAGCGCTGCCGTTCGTGCGCGTCATCGACCGCGTCCGTTCGCTGCACGAGCCGCTGCCCACCGTGGTGCGCGAGCTCGACCGCCTCGAGACGCAGTCGGCGCCAACGCTGCCCACGTTCTCGCTCGACTACGGCCCATCGATCACGCAGAACCAACAAATCGGCGTGCCCGCCCTCCACGATGTGGGATTGAGCGGCGCGGGCGTGTTGATTGCGATGCTCGACACCGGCTTCAACAATCTCACCCACGAGGCATTGATCGACGTCGACGTCCTCGCGACCTGGGATTTCGTCAACAACGACGAGATCGTCTCCAACGAGCCGGGTGAGGCGGGCAACGGGGACCACGGGACCTACACGTTGAGCGCGCTTGCCGGCTACGAGCCCGGCGAACTGATCGGACCTGCGTACGGCGCCAGCTTCATCCTGGCCAAGACCGAGAACACCGACTGGGAGCGCCACGTCGAAGAAGACGACTGGATCGCAGGCGCGGAATGGGCGGACAGCTACGGCGCCGACATCATTTCGAGCTCGCTCGGATACTCGTCCGGCTTCACCAACGGCGAGCCGAGCTACTCCTGGTCCGACATGGACGGCAACACCACCATCGTGGCGCGCGGCGCCGATATCGCTGCCAGCCGTGGCATCTTGGTGGTCAATTCGGCCGGTAACGGCGGCTTCGTGTCGCTGCCGCAGAACACGCTGGGCAGCCCCGCCGACGGCGACAGTGTTCTCGCCATCGGTGCCGTCGATGCATCCGGCACGCGCGCATCATTCAGCTCGGTCGGCCCGACCGCCGATGGACAAATCAAACCCGACGTGATGGCGCTGGGCGTATCGGTGGTGTCGGCAAGCCCGTTCAGTGCGAGCGGCTACCTCGGTATCGGCGGAACGTCGCTCGCGTGTCCGCTCGTCGCCGGCGGCGCGGCTCTGCTCTTGCAAGCGAACCCCAACGCCACCAATCTCCAAATCATGAACGCGCTGCGGCAGACTGCGAGCCGCGCGGGTACGCCCGACCGCGAGTACGGCTACGGTATCGTCAATCTGGTGGCGGCGCGAAACCGGATTCTCACCGGTGTGGGTGCACCGGCCGCCTCGCCCGTCGCCGAGCTGCGCCTTCCGCATCCCAATCCGTTCAATCCCACCACGTCGATTCGCTACGACCTGCACCAGCGCGTGCGCGTAACGCTCTCGATCTTCGATGTGCGCGGCGAGCTCGTCACCACGCTCGTCGACGAAGAGCAAGCACCCGGCGCGAAGTCGATCGTGTGGAACGCGCGCGACCGCCGCGGCAACGCGCTCGCGTCGGGCGTCTATTTGTGCCGGCTGCACGCCGGCGGCGTCGAACAAACCCGCAAGCTGGTACTTCTCAAGTAGCGCATGTCCGACCTCGACAGCGGACTGCGACGCGTTCTCGGGCCCGCCAGCGCCATCTCGGTCGTCGTCGGCGCCATCGTTGGCGCCGGCATTTTTTTTACTCCCACGCTCGTCGCGCGCATGTCGGGCGACGCGAACCTCGCCATGTGGACGTGGGTCACGGGCGGGCTGGTGGCCATGCTGGGCGCCTTGACGTTTGCCGAGCTCGGCGGCATGTATCCCGAGACCGCGGGGCAGTACGAAATCCTGCGCGACGCGTTCGCGCCCTGGGTGGGTTTTTGCTTCGTCGTTTGCAATGCCACCGCGATCGTCGCCGCCGGCACCGCCATCATCTCCATCGTGTGCGCCGAAAATCTCGCCGCGTTTTCCGGCGGCGCGCTGAGCCCGTCGTCGGTCACGATGCTCGCGGCCGCAGTCCTGGTCGCGGCTGCGGGCGCCAACATCCTCGGCGTGCGCTGGGGTGCCATCATTCAGAACACCACGGTGGTGGCAAAGATCGCCGCGTTGCTGTTGATTGCCGCGCTGGCGTTGTTCGTGGCGCGCGAGGTGGTACCTCCGTCGGCGACGGCCCTGAACGCGCCCGAGAGCTCGAAGGGGATGCGCCTCTTCGCCGGCTT
>JAICFA010000015.1 GCA_025923935.1 Candidatus Krumholzibacteriia bacterium | reverse complement strand
GTCCGCCATTTCGCGCAGCATGGCGATGGTCAAGACGTTGACGGGCGGATGGGCGATGGTGATGGTCGCCACTCCGTCGGCCACGCCGTGTTTCAGCATCGCATTCCCCCGCGACACGCGCGTCGCTAGTTGCGCTCGAGCAGCATGGCCATTCCCATGCCGCCGCTCACGCACAACGTCGCCACGCCGAGCTTGGCGTTCGTGCGCTGCATCTGGTGCACGAGGGTTACCACCACGCGCGTCCCGGAGCAGCCGATGGGGTGCCCGAGACTGATCGAGCCGCCATTCGGATTGACGCGCTCGCGGTCGAATTTCAGCTCGCGCTCGCAGGCGATGACTTGCGCCGCGAATGCTTCGTTGAGCTCGATCACGTCGTCGCGAGACAAGTCGAGCTGGTTGCGCGCGAGCAGGGTACGCACCGCCGGCACCGGGCCGATGCCCATGCGGCGCGGCTCGACACCCGTCGCCACGAAATCGCGCACCCACGCCAGCGGCTGCCGGCCGGAAGCACGTACTACCTCTTCCGACGCCAGCACCACCGCGGCCGCGCCGTCGGTGATCCCGGAGGCGTTGCCGGCGGTCACTGTTCCCGCCTTCTTGAAAACCGGCGAGAGCTTGCGCAGGCTTTCCGCGGTGACACCCGCGCGCGGGTGCTCGTCGTTGTCGACGGTGACCGCGTCGCCGCGCGCTCCCGCCACGGTGACGGGCACGATTTCGCTCGCAAAATGTCCGGCACGATGCGCGCGCTCGGCGCGATTTTGGCTCATCGCCGCCCACTCGTCTTGTTCGTCGCGCGAAATGTTGAAGTCCTCTGCCAACACTTCCGCCGTCTCACCCATCACCATATCGCACAGCGGGCACAAGAAGCCGTCGCGATACATGTCGTCCACGAGCGGCGCGTGGCCGAGGCGGTAGCCCTCGCGCACGCGGTCGAGGAGAAACGGAACCAGCGACATGTTCTCCATGCCGCCCGCCACCACGAGCGACGCACGTCCCAGGCGAATCGAGTCGGCGCCGAGGGCGATCGACTTCAGCCCCGACCCGCACGCCGCATTGACCGTGTACGCGGGAATGGATTCGGGTACCCCCGCGCGCACACTGACTTGGCGCGCAGGATTGGGGCCGTTGCCCGCTTGGCGGGCATGGCCGAACCACACCTCATCGACGTGTTCCGGCGCAATTCCGGACGACGCGATCGCCGCTCGCGCGACGTCGGCGCCGAGCTTGACCGCGGAGTAATTCCGAAATGCACCGAGGAACTTGCCGATGGGGGTTCGTTTTGCCTCGAGAATGGCGACGCGCGAGGACACGTTCCCCTTCGAGTCCCGGGTACGCGCCGAGCGCGCGGGCCCCGTTACTGCAGATTAACGACTGCAATGTCAATAGGTTGCTTGGCCGGTAGCCTATCCGAAGGGAACCCGACCGTCAAGAGAAACTCCCGTCGGCACGGGCAGATCGGTGCGGTCTTTGCAAGGCGTGGGCGGGGCGTTTTTGAAACTCCTAATCCCATGATCAAAAAGGCACTTGGCAACCGGGCCGCGTTGGCCCTCGTCATTCGGCAGAAGCACTTTGCACCGCTGGTTCGCCAAGTGCTGTTCGCCCGCATTGCGGTTACCGTGCTGATGGTCCCCAGCGGATTGGCCGCCCAGGCCGCCAACCCCGCTCCCACCGCCAATTCCCCGAGGTCGACGATCGCGCGCATTTCGGACCCCACCGCGCGCGCTATCGAGCTCGACCTCGGGGCCGTATTTCGATCGCAACGCGAAAACGGTGCCTACGCGTTCAGTGACGCGCACGCCTCGCTCGCCGCCCATCCGCTCATGGCGACCATGTCGCTCGACGCGTACTACGTGCTCGGCAACAAAGGAACACTCAGCCAAGCGGTGTACTCGATCGGGCGCTACTATGGCTACCTCACCGGCGCCAACGATCGCGACGGCGACCGCCTCATCGAGTCGAACGCCCCCTGGGGCGGAAAAGGCGCGCGCGTGGAAGACCCCGCGTACAACGCAATCCTCGCTCTCGATATGCGCTCGCTCGCGCGCGCCAACTTCGAGCTACGGCGTGTGATGCCGGCGTTGTACTGGTACGACACGTCGCGCGCGGTGGCCCGCTCCACCGTTGCGACCTTCGACGCCGAAGCCATGTACTTTTATCCCAGCGACGCGGCCACCAACCGCCCGGTGATGCAATGGAGCCCGTTGGGCGCCCTGCCGTTCCTGTTCGACGAGTTTATCGGACCCAATCATGCCGAGGCGATCGCGGCGCGCCAGCTCGCGGGTTGGTCCAAGGAGTTTGCAACCCGGGCTGCAGGCTCCAACACCGATCCGACGCAGGCCGCCATCGAACGACTCGCCGGTGTGGTAGTGCTGCGCGCCGGCAACCAGCGCGCGGCGGCCGACGCACTCCGTAACGTTCGCGTCTTCGCCGGCACCTCGACCGAGTCGATCGCACTCTACGCCACCGAGCGCGCGATGCTCGACCGTTCCATCGAAGACGGCGACCTCGCGTTCGATTTGTTCTACACCATCGTGCGCGGCTCGAAGAAATTCGCCGACCAAGACGTGGTGCGCCTCGAGCGCGCATTGCACGATGTGCGCTCGCTCGCCGGCGGCTTCCCGGCATCGCCGGTCGAAAGCGGAGAGCAATCGCTGCGCACCGTGCACGCCGCCGTGGCCCAGCTGCGCGAGAAGCTGCGCGTCAGCGCATTTTGGTCGGCGGAGGACCGCGCCGCCTTCCCCGGCCCCGACGCCACCATCGCCACCGGACGCGTGCTCGACGACGTATTGCGCGCGCTGCGCTCCGCCGAGAGTGCGTTGTTCGTGCAGCGCTTCGGCGCTGCCGGCTTGCGCGTCGCCAATCGCTTCTTGAAGGACACGGCGGTGGTGGGCGAGCCGGTGACGCTGGACTGGGAGCTCTCCACCGCGAGCTCCAGCGTAGCGCTCAAGTCGTTGATGGCGGGCGTGTACGGCGAGGCCCTCGCGCCCATCGGCGGTGGCCAGCCGTTTTCGGTGGCGGCGGGTTCACCGCGCCGCTTCTCCACCAAACACGTGATCAAAGGTCACGCGGGCACGGTGCGCTTGGTGACGTTCATGATTGCGGTCGAAGATGCGGCCGGCAATCGCGGTCGCTACTACGTGGAGCGCTCGGTGTACGCACACGCGCCGGTGGGAATCGTCGCGCGCTTTCCGCGCGGCCGGTTGATCGCGGGCGAGCGCGTCCCCATCGAGCTCGACATGACGCGCCGCGCGCGCAACTCCGAGCCCACGCGCTACTACTGGTTCAGTCCCAGCGGCCTGCGCCTCTCCGAAGGCAACCAGGGCACGTTTGCGTTCGGCCCCGAAGACACGTCGGCGGTGCATCTCCACGTCGAGATTCCCACGCCGTGCCGGCCGGGCGTGTTTCCGTTCACGCTCAAGTTCATGACCGGCGAGCGCGAGGCGGGCACCATCAACGCGAGTTTGTTCAAGCCGTATCAGTGGGCGTACCTGGGACCGTTCCCCGGCGGAAATTTGGACAAGAAATTTCCGCCCGAGAACGGCGTGGCACTGTTGAGCTCGTACGACGGCGGCAAGCGCAAGATCCAGTGGATGCCGGCACCCGCGAGTGCGTGCGGCCCGCGCGGCGAGGTCGCCATGCGCAAACTGGTCGACGCGCCCGGTGTGAGCTACCTCTACACCGTGGTGGCCGTCACCAACGAAACCGACATCGAGGCGCGCTTGGTCTCGACCTCCCCGGCGGCACTGTTCGTCAATGGCCGCCGTGCGCTCGCCAACACCGGTGTTGCGGGCGACTCCACGTCCGGAGTCGTGCATTTGCACGCCGACAAGAACCACATCTTGATCAAAATCGCGGGACCGCCGACGGCGACGGTGGCATTCGGGCTCGGCAACGACGACAACCTCGCCGCGGATGAGTTCGACAACAATCTTTCCGAGCTGGTGGAAGGCTACCAAGAGCTGTTGGCGCGCGTGCAGTCGACCGATCAAACGCCGAAGGAAGCGCGCCGCCTGGTGACGTTCACCTACGACGACCCGTCCGCCAACGCGGTCTCGGTGGTGGGAAGCTTCAACGGCTGGTCGCCCGATACGCACCGGCTGCAGAAGACGGCGGACGGACACTGGGAAGTGACGCTATCGCTGGCACCGGGACGCTACTCGTATCGTTTCCTCATCGATCAGAAGAAGCACGTGCTGGATCCGTCGACTCCCATGACGGAACCGGACGGCTACGGCGGGAAGAACTCGGTTGTGGTGGTGAACCGCTAGCAAGAAGAAACACAGCCGTGCATGCGCGGGTGGCGTTCAGCGGGCGCCCACAAGCGAGGGACTACTAGCGCGTAGTCGCGGTGGACCGAGCGCAGGGGGCTGCTGAACGACAGGACCCGCGCAGGCTCCCCTCTACTTCAGCAGCACCATCTTCTTCGCGATCGATTTCTTCTCCGTCACCAATCGATAGACGTACATGCCCGATGCGACGGGTTGGCCGTGTGAGTCGCTGCCGTCCCAGTCGACGGAGTGAGGACCCGCGTCAAAATCACCAGATGCAAGGCGCCTCACCAGTGCGCCGCGAACGTCGTAGATTTCTAGTGAGACTTCCCCGCGCGCCGGGAGATAGAAGCGGATCGAGGTGCGTGGGTTGAACGGGTTGGGATGATTTTGCTCGAGCACGAGCTCGCGCGACGGTATCACGGCCACACCGCGGTGCAGCTCGCGGACGTCGCCGGCGATGCGCGATTCGAGCAAGTAGTAGTAGGTGCGCCCGGCTTCCACGTGCGCGTCGACGAACTCGTAGACGTCGCCATGCGCGGCGGTTAAATCGTCCGCGATGGCGAGCCAGCCGCCGTCGGCGCGCGTCGACCGATAGAGTCGCAGCACTTCTCCCGCTTCGCGTCCCATGAGCTCGTACTGCAAACGCACGCCTTCGTCCACGACGTCGATGGCGGCCGAGACGAGCTTGGTGGCGACGAGCAGGTTCAGCGTCACGGCGTTGGCCAGCGTAACTTGCTGGCCGTCGGGATTGGTGACCACCAGGTCCCACAGCCCCGACGCCTTCGAGTACACGTTGACCGTGCCGCGCAGCAGCGTGGGATCGATCCATTCCAGCGACGTGGCGAGGATGTCGGTATCGTCGCGCACCCCGCCCGGTCCCGCCATCGCCACCGACTTCACGAACTTGAAGGTGGCGCCGTGCTTGATGCGCGTGCCCGTGACGTCGACCACCACCGCCACCTGATCGTTGTCGATCACGTTGGGCGAGAGTGAGGCGGCGGTGGGCGCGGGGTCGCCCGCGCGCAGTGTCGCCGACATGGTGGCACCGGGCGCGCCGATGCTGGTGACCGCGATCTGCGTGGGGCGTCCGGTGTTGTCGGTACTCCCCGGCGTGGTGCCGGAATTGAAGGTGGTGTTTGCCGACGTACCCGGAAACACGTCGCCCGCTTCGCCGGTGTTGGAATTGATGCCGTTGTTGAGGTCGAAGTCGCCGTCGGCTTCCTCCAGCACCAGTCCGCGCGTGTCGCTCAACGCACCGGTGCTCACTTGATACGGCGCGTGCAGCACGTCCTCGTCGACGTGCCAGATCAACAACCCCTGCTCGTGCAAACCTTGGTCGAAGCCGAGCCGGCGACGATTTTCCACCAGCCAAAACTCCGACCCGGGGTTTTCGCTGGGGTCTTGGTGCCAGCCGCCGGCGTTGCTCTCGAAGTTGCTGCTGTAGGTTTCGCCGCCGCCGGTGATGTTCACGTCATCGACCACGAAGGCGCCGCAATCGGAGGGGTTGATGCCGTCGGCGTCGTCGAAGGAGGCGTCGCTGGTGACGCGAAACTTGATGGTGTAGGTGCCACCTGCGCCCGCGAGCGGCGCCAGCGCGGCTCCGAGCGGAACATTGGCGATCCCGCCGCCGCTGCCGGTGTGCGTGAGAAGCACCGTTTCGACATCGTTCACTTCGATGATCACGCGCGCGTAGTCGTAGTTCAGCTCGAGGTCGTACGCGCACACAAACTGGAAAGCGACCGATCCGCTGCCGCTGTAGGTGAAGTCGCGCTCGATGGTCTGGTACCAGTTACTGCCGTAGCCGCCGCCGCTGCCGGGCGATTGCCACCCGCGCGCGGTGGCTTCGGCTTGTGTGAGTCCGCAGTAGAGCGAGTACGAGCCGTTCAACGCGCACGCGGTCGAGCGGCGGAAGCGCTCGTCGGTGAAGGGCAGGCGATACGCGGTCGCATTGGTCTCGACGGCGGGAATGTTGACCGGTGTGGGCTGCCAGCTCACCACGGTCGGCACCAGCCAGCCGAGCTCCATCTTGCACCACGCGTCGAAATGCGCGGGCTTGGCCGGCGTGTTCCAGTTGCCCGTCGCCATCAAGCTCCAATCGCCGGCGCCCTTCTCGCCGGTCGGGGCTTTGGTGACGGGGTCATATCCGTACAGGTCGGGCAATCCCAAGCCATGGCCCAGCTCGTGGCACAACGTGCCGATCTCATTCGCCTTCGTGCCTTGCGCGTCGTCGCACGACACGGCGGGCGTGATGTTGTAATCGTCGATCTTGATAAAGCCGCCGCCGACACGCGCGTCGTTGGTGGTGTAGGGCTGATTGCCTCCGTCCGGCCACGCGGAATACAACCACGAATGCGAGGCAATGCGATTGGTGAACCCGCATTCGGCGCCGCGGAAACTGTGCACCACGCACAGCACGTCGACGTAGCCGTCGTCGTCGCCGGAGTTCGGAACACCGTCGGGGCCGTCGTTGTCGAACTGCGCGAAATTGATGCCACCGTCGCGGGCGTCGAGCAGCTCTTTGATCAGCTGACCGGTGTGCGCGTCATTGGGCACCAGACCCTGTGACTGGCCGGCGTAGTGATTCACGTCTTGCGTCAGCTGTGTCCACGCGTAAACGGTGCCCCCGATGGTGAACTGGTCGTAGGACACCTCGGTGTAGTAGTCGGAGACAGAGCCGTTGGGGTTGGCGCCGAAGAACTGTGTTTGCAGTTGCGCCTGCGTGATCGGGGACGTCGGAGTTCCCTGGCCCTGGAAGTATCCGAGCAACACGGGCACGTTCAGGGTGCCGGTGACCGCCAGGTTGGGCGCAAGCGGGGCGGACACGGTAGTAAGACGGCCGCTGGACGCTTCCGCCTCCCGCGCTTGCCTGGCCGCGAGCGCTTTCTCGACCCATGCGCGGCGGTTTTTGTACGCGGTGGGATCCTTCGCCAAGACATCGAGCGCGGGTAGCGGAATACTTCCGCTGGTGCGCGACGACGTCATCGCGGACGCCGCCTGCGCCAGTGCCATCAAACCACACACGAGTGCCGTGAAAACTCCGGTGCGATTCATGCTGTCAAACCTCGGGATGCTGAGCTTCGTGGGGAGCCGCCCGCGTCGCGTGCAGGCGGGTACTACTACTTTCTCTTCAACATGGCCGAGCCGGCGGTCGACGGTGCGAGCTGAAACTCGCACGTCGAGAAACCGACGTAGGGCGCGCCTTGCGCGTCCACGCCCGGCTGAACTTTGACTTCGCCGCCCTGAAATTCGGGCTCGGCGACGCACACATATTCGACAATCCGAAAGCGTCCCGACGGCTGGCAGTCGTACGCAATCTGATAATTGTGCGCGTAGTCGCCCATGGAAACCGATTTCGTCGCGAGCTCGGCTATCGATGCCACTTTTACGCCCGCGGGCAGATCCAAGCGGTACTGGGCCGCGTTGGTCTGGATGTTGGTCGGCGTCTCGCCCCATACGCCGATCGAAAACGTCTCTCCCACCGCCACACTCTTGGTGGTGACTTCGCCCTTGTCGTCGAAATACGGAACGATGAACAGGCCCTCGATGGGCATGTCCGTGACCGGGTCGGTTGCGATTTCGGTGCCCGGCTTCGACGTGACGTCCGCCGGGGGCAGTTGCCCCGCGGACGATTGATTCTGTTCGGTGGCGGCTTCGGTCGAAGCCGTTTCCCCGGATTCTTTTTCTCCCCCGCATCCCACCACCCCGCACGCTAGCAACGCCCACAAAAAGAAAAGCAGCGAGCGCAAACTGTCCTCCCTGCCATGCGCGACCCCCCATGAGCCGCGTACCTTACGATTTTATCAGCAATTACGCCTCCCCAGCAACCGAAAACATTGACGCCCAAGGTGGCCGCGCGTAGAATGCGCCCAAAGTAAGCGCTTGCCAGGACAACGGTTGTCGGCTTGCGCGGCCTTCATCGTTCCCATCCTGAATGCCCAAGCGTCCCGATAAACTTAAGCAACTCCGAGATCTACGCGCCTCTGCAGAGGCCGGCGGCGGACCCGAGCGGGTGGCCAAGATCCACGAGTCGGGGCGGCTGACCGCGCGCGAGCGCATCCATCTCTTGTTCGACCCGGCCACGTTCCAGGAGCTGGGTGTGTTCGTGACGCACCGCTCCACCGACGAGAGCATCGCGGACAAGAAATTTCTCGGCGACGGCGTGGTGTGCGGCTACGGCTCGGTCGGCGGCCGTTTGACGTACGCGTTCGCGCAAGACTTCACCGTCTTCGGCGGCACGCTCTCCGAGTCGAACGCGGCGAAGATTTGCCGCTTGATGGATCTCGCGGTCGAGAACGGCGCTCCGGTGGTGGGATTGAACGACAGCGGCGGCGCGCGCATTCAAGAAGGGGTTTCAAGCCTCGGCGGATATGCCGAGATTTTTCTGCGCAACACGCTCGCCTCGGGTGTGGTGCCGCAAATCTCCGCGGTGATGGGGCCGTGCGCGGGGGGCGCGGTATATTCGCCCGCGATCACCGATTTCATCGTCATGGTCGACCAGACCAGCCACATGTTCGTCACCGGCCCGAACGTGATCAAGATGGTGACGAACGAAGAAGTCTCCTTCGAAGACCTGGGTGGAGCGCAGTCGCACTCCACCAAGAGCGGCATCGCACATCTGATGGCGCGCAACGACCAAGACTGCATCTTGCTCATCCGCAAGCTGCTCTCGTTCGTGCCGCAGAACAATCTATCGGAAGCACCGCGCAAGACGATCACCGACGATCCCGGGCGGCGCGACGAAACGTTGAATGGTATCGTGCCCGACGACCCCAAGCTTCCTTACGACATCGTCGACGTGATCCACCGCGTCGTCGACGACGGCGAGTTTTTCGAGATCCAGCCGCTGTACGCCACCAACATCGTGGTGGGCTTCGCGCGGCTGAACGGGCGCAGCGTGGGCGTGGTGGCGAACCAACCGAAGTCGCTTGCGGGTGTCCTCGACATCAAGTCGTCGCTCAAGGCGGCGCGCTTCGTGCGTTTTTGCGACGCGTTCAACATTCCGCTGATTACTTTCGAAGACGTGCCGGGTTTCCTGCCGGGGACCGAGCAGGAATGGGGCGGCATCATCAAGCACGGCGCCAAGCTGCTCTTCGCGTACTGCGAGGCGACGGTGCCCAAGATCACCGTCATCACGCGCAAGGCGTACGGCGGTGCGTACGACGTGATGAGCTCGAAGCACATCCGCGCCGACTATAATGTCGCGTGGCCTTCGGCCGAGCTGGCGGTGATGGGGGCCGAGGGTGCGGTCAACATTCTGCACAAGCGCGAGATCGATTCGGCCAAGGACCCCGCGGCCGAGCGCGCGAAAAAAATTCAGGAGTACAACGACAAGTTCGCCAATCCGTACATCGCGGCTTCACTGGGCTACGTCGACGACGTGATCGAGCCCGCCGACACGCGCCCCAAGATCATTGCCGCGCTGGAAAGCCTCGTCAACAAACGGCAGAGCGTGCCTCCCAAGAAGCACGGCAACATTCCCCTCTAGAGGCCGGCTCCCATGTTCGCCAAGATTCTCATCGCGAACCGCGGCGAGATTGCCGTGCGCGTCGCGCGCGCCTGCAAGGAGATGGGAATCACGCCGGTAGCCATCTACTCCGACGCCGATCGCACCGCGCTGCACGTGGCCCACGCATACGAGGCGCACCGCGTGGGCGGGCCCGAGAGCCGCGACAGCTATCTCAACATCCCCCACATCATCGCCGCGTGCCGTGCAAGTGGAGCCGACGCCGTGCATCCCGGTTACGGATTTCTCGCCGAAAATGCCGACTTCGCGCAGGCGTGTGTCGACGCCGGCGTGGTGTTCATCGGCCCCAGCCCGTCGGCGATTCGTGCCATGGGCAACAAGCTCGCGGCGCGCGCGGCGATGAAGCGGGCCGGTGTGCCCACCGTGCCGGGGAGCGACGGGCCCGTGAAGGACGCGCGCGAAGCCGCGCGTTTGGCGCGTGAGATCGGCTACCCGGTCCTGCTCAAAGCCGCGGCCGGGGGCGGGGGCAAAGGGATGCGAGTCGTTCGCAACGATGCTGAGTTCGACGCGGCCATCAAACTGACCAGCGGCGAAGCCAAAGCCGCCTTTGGCGATTCCTCCGTGTATCTCGAGAAATTTGTCGAGCGGCCCAAACATATCGAGATTCAGGTGATGGCAGACGCCGGCGGCAACATCATCACCTACGGCGAGCGCGAATGCTCGATGCAGCGCCGTTACCAAAAGGTGATCGAAGAGGCACCCTCGCCCATCGTGTCGCCGGAGATGCGCACGGCGTTGTCGGATGCGGCACGCAAGGCAGCGCTGGCGGTCGACTACCGCGGCGCGGGCACCATCGAGTTCATCGTCGATGCGCAGCGTAACTTCTACTTTTTGGAGATGAACACGCGCTTGCAGGTCGAGCACCCGGTGACCGAGATGGTGTACGGTGTCGACTTGGTCAAGCAGCAGATCGAGATCGCCGGCGGTGGAATGCTTGCGCTGCACCAGGACGACATCCAGCCACGCGGGCACGCCATCGAGATGCGCGTGTACGCCGAGGACCCCGCGCACAACTTCATGCCGTCGATCGGGACCATCAAGCGCCTGGTGCTGCCGCAGGGCCCCGGTGTGCGCAACGAGAACGGCGTGTACGAAGGCTACGAGATTCCCATCTATTATGACCCCATGCTCGGCAAGCTCGTGGTCTACGCCGACTCTCGCGAAGAAGCCATTCGCCGTGCGCGCCGCGCGCTGCGCGAGTACCGCTGCGAGCCGGTGCGCACCAACGTCGACTTTCTGTTGTGGCTGTTGAACGAGCCCGCCTTCGTCGACGGCAGCTACGACACCAAGCACATCGAGACGCACTTCGACGCGTCCAAGCTGCACCAGCGCGACGCCGAGCTGGACCTGGCGGCGATCGCCGCCGCCATCGCCGCCTTCGAATACCGCAGCACGGTGCGCTATGCCACCACGGTCAACGCGCGCGATGGTGCGTGGTGGCGCGCGGCGCGCGAATCCGCTACCCGGCGGTGGCCGCGATGAGATTCATCGTCCGTCTTGACGGGAGCGAAAAGGTGGTAAACGTCACCCGTGAGGGCACGAGTTATCGCATCGACATGGACGGTCGCGTCCTGCAGGTGGACGCGCGCACCTTCGGCGACAAGGATGCCTTTTCGTTGCTCATCGACAACAAGTCGTACTTGGTGGAGGCGGCCCCGGTGAAGCCCGAGCGCGGCGAGTATTTCGCGCGCGTCATGGGCCGTCACTACGACGTCGATGTGATGGACGAGCTGATGGTGGCGGTGCGGGACGCGGAAAGCGCGCGCCAGCACACCGGTGCGTACATCATCCGCGCTCCCATGCCCGGCCTCGTGGTGCAGGTGCGCGTGCAACGCGGCGCGCGCGTCGCGGTGGGAGAACCCGTCGTGGTCATGGAAGCGATGAAAATGCGCAATGAGCTGGCCAGCGACGTGGCCGGAGTGGTTTCATCCGTCTCGGTAGCCGAAGGTGATAAAGTCGACTCACAAACCACCCTCGTCACCATCGAGCGAGAATAATGCCGTCGAAAAACAAGAAGACGTGGCGCGACCAGGCCTATGATCCCGCGGTGGCGAAAGCACGCGAGCGCAAGCAGCGCTTCGCCACCAGCTCGGGGATCGAGATCGATCCGTTGTACGCCCCCGAGCACGATGTCGGCGGCGAGCTATCGCAACGCATCGGTTTTCCCGGCGAAGCGCCGTTTACGCGCGGCGTCTATCCCAGCATGTACCGCAGCCGGGCGTGGACCATTCGCCAGTACGCCGGCTTCGGAACCGCGCGCGAAACCAACCAGCGCTTCCGCTCGCTCTTGAAGCGCGGGCAGCACGGTCTCTCGGTGGCCTTCGATTTGCCCACCCAGATGGGCCTCGACTCCGATTCCCCGCTCGCGTTGGGCGAAGTCGGCCGCGTCGGTGTGGCCATCGACACCGTCGACGACATGGCGGCGTTGCTCGACCAGATCCCGCTCGAATCGGTCAGCACCTCCATGACCATCAACGCCACCGCGTCGATTCTCCTCGCCATGTATTGCGTGGTGCACGAGGAGCGCGGCGGCAAGCGGAGCGAGCTTTCCGGCACGGTACAAAACGACATTCTCAAGGAGTACATCGCGCGCGGCACCTACATATTCCCGCCGGCGCCGTCGATGCGCATCATTACCGACATGTTCGCGTGGACGTCGCGCGAGATGCCCAACTGGAATCCCATCAGCATCAGCGGCTATCACATTCGCGAGGCCGGATCGACGGCGGCGCAGGAAATCGCGTTTACGCTGGCTGACGGCATCGCGTACGTCGCAGCCGGTGTCGCCGCCGGACTCGCAGTGGACGATTTCGCCCCGCGGCTTTCGTTCTTTTTCAACGTACACAACAACCTCTTCGAAGAAGTGGCCAAGTTCCGCGCCGCGCGCCGCATGTGGGCGCACGTCATGCGCGAGCGCTTCGGCGCCAAGCACGACGACAGCCTCAAGCTGCGTTTCCATTCTCAGACCGCGGGCAGCACGCTGACCGCGCAGCAGCCCGAGAACAACGCGGCGCGCGTGGCCTTGCAAGCGCTGGCCGCAGTCCTCGGTGGGACGCAGTCGCTACACACCAACAGCCTGGACGAAGCGCTCGGCCTGCCATCGGAGGCGGCCTCGCACCTCGCCCTGCGCACGCAGCAAATTATTTTGGAGGAAACCGGTGTGGCCGATACCATCGACCCGCTCGGTGGGAGCTATTTCGTCGAATCGCTAACGGATGCGTTGGAAGCCAAAGCCACCGCGATCATGGACGAGATCGACCGGCGCGGCGGCATGATCCAGGCCATCGAAGCCGGCTTTCCCCAGCGCGAAATCGAGCGCGCGTCGTACGAGTTCCAAAAGCAGCTCGAAAGCGGTGAGGAGAAAGTCGTCGGGTTGAACGCGTATACCGAAGACACCGGCGTCGAAACCCCCGTGTTTCGCGTCGACCCGAAACTGGAGAAGGAACAAGTGACCGCGGTCGTCCAGCGCCGCGCGGCGCGCGACAACGCCCGCGTGCAAACGGCTCTCGCCAAGATCGAGAACGCCGCCCGCGGTACCGATAACCTCATGCCCCACATCCTCGAGGCGGTGTCCGCCCGCACCACCATCGGTGAAATCTGCACGACACTGGCCACGGTATTCGGCAAACACCGCGAAGGAGCGCGCGCATGAGCGACACGTCGATTCGCGGCATCGATCACATCGCCATCGCGGTCGAGGATCTCCACGCGGCCATCATACTGTTCGATTCCGTGTTCGGATTGAAGGCGCACCACCGCGAGGAGATTGCGGGGTTCGGCGTGGCGATCGCGACCATCAAAGCGGGCGGAAACGAGATCGAGCTGGTGCAGGGCACCACACCCGACTCCCCCATTACCAAGTTTGTCGCGGCGCGAGGGCCCGGGCTCCATCACATCGCGTTCGAAGTCGGCGACATTGACGGCGCGCTGCACAAGCTCGCCGCGCACGGAATTGCGCTCATCGACACCGTCGCCCGACCCGGCAAGCAAGGCTCGCGCGTAGCCTTCATCCACCCCAAGGCGACCGGCAAGGTCCTGTGCGAGCTCGTGCAGCGCGCCCGCGCGTAGCAACCGCTACTTTCCTTCGTACGCCCGCTCCAGCGCGGCGATATCAAGCTTCTTCATCCCCAACATCGCCGTCATCGCGCGCTGCGACTTCTCCGACTTGGGATCGCCGACCAACTCCAGCAGAACTTTCGGGACGACTTGCCACGACAGGCCATACTTGTCCTTGAGCCAGCCGCACTGCTGTGAGTTCGCATCCCCACCCGCCGACAGCTTCTCCCAGTAATAGTCGATCTCTTTCTGGTCGTCGCACATGACCTGCAACGACAGCGCTTCATTGAATTTGAAAATCGGACCGCCGTTGAGCGCGGTGAACGATTGTCCGTCGAGCTCGAACGCCACCGTCAGCACTGTCCCCGGCTTTTGGCCGTGCTGCTCCTGCCCGGCCTCGCCGTAATAGGTGATCTTGCCGATCTTGGAGTTCTTGAAGATCGCCGTGTAGAAATTGGCCGCCTGTTCGGCTTGGTTGTCGAACCAGAGGCAGGGCACGATTTTCTTACCCATGATGAATCTCCCGCGTTAGAACTTTGCAAGGGGGCTACTGAATTCACTACAGACTAGCCGGCTGGATTGCTGTGAGATTGGTGACGGCGACAGCGGAGGGTTTGCCGACGCGGGATTAATTTCAGCAACGTCATCTTGCACATACGCCGTTCGCTGACGTCGAGAACACAGAAGTAAATGCCACTCGAAACCGGCGTACCGTCGGCGACCTTTCCATCCCAAGACATGAACGTATCCAATCATTCGACGTGGATCGGCTGAATCATGCCGTGCTCCATATGCGATCGACCGTCCGGGGCGGTAACGAGGCATATCAGCACATAGTCGCCGGGCGTGAAATGCGCGTCGAAGTACACCTCGTTGCCCGGCGCGAAACTCGTCGTCCCGCCCGCAACCGTCACCAGTTCATCCTTTGGAGTCGCGGGGTTTTGCAACCATGCACGCACGTCATCCAACGTCTTCCCGGGTGCAAGCTTCAACACACTGACTTCGTGCGACTCCGACCCCTGATTCAATACGCGAATCGTACGCCGTCCAGCCTTGATCGTTCCGTTCATGCCGAATGCGTAGTCGACCAACGTCATATCGACATCCGCCTTCGGCGCGCCCACGGACGGGGCCGTTTCATCGCTCGCTTTCACAATAAACGCGCGCGCCATACCGTGCCTGGTAACGTGGGGAACGCCGTCCGGCAAGTTGAAGAGGCAGATCCACACGTAATTGCCGGGCGTGAGATACATAGTCGCGTTGGTCGTCTGTCCTGGCGTCGCCACCGTCGGCCCGCCGAGGCGTGGTGCAAACTCCGGCCGCGCGCCGGACGTCCGAAACGCCTCGTTGTACGCGACAAGAAACGAATCGACGCCGACTCCCTGCTTCAGGCGAAGCAGCTGACCCATATGCGGGTGCTCACCCTCGTTGGTCAGGAGGAACGTGGTCCATCCGGCGACGACGGTGTCAGGGGAATCGAAAGAGTAATCTCTCGCGCTGATCTGAACGACGTTCGGTTGCGGCGACTCTTTCGTCGTGCAATCGACCGTGACCGAAACAATCCCAACAACGAGGGTCAGCCACGACGACGGGAACATTACGGTGCCGTGCGTGTTCGGCATGTACTCCCCCATGCAGCGCGCGATCAGCGCGCAGGCCATTAGTGTCGCGCGTTTTCGGCCGGCGGCATGAGCGTGTTGTGGAACGACGCGATTTCCCAGCCGTTCGGCTCGCGCGTCAGAACGGCGGAGTACAAGGCCACGTGCTTGCCGGCCAGCGGGCCGGATGGCGCCGTCAACTCCGCGCGCACGTGCACGAGAGCCACGTCTGCGCGCAACGGTCGGATGGATTCGATGGCGTAGCGGTTTTTGCTGCCCGCATAGATGGTGCGAAAGATGTCGTCGTGGCCCGCGGCAATGGTCTCACGACCGGAGAAACGGTCCGCGCGAATATTGACGAAATCGGCGTCTTTGGCGAACGGCGCCGCGAACGCCATTCCGTCGCCGGCGTTCCAGGCCGCTTCCAATTTCGCGATGGCAGCCTCGATGTCGGTGCGGTCGGTGGAAGAAATCGGCTCGGTCATGATGCACCGCCCTTCTCGTTAGGTCTTCGCGTAGTCGTAGAATCCGCGTCCTGTCTTCCTTCCCAATCTGCCGCCGGCGACCATCTTGCGCAATAGAGGACAGGGCCGATATTTCGAATCACCCAGATCGCGATGGAGGACTTCCATGATGGCGAGGCACACGTCGAGGCCGATCAAGTCGGCGAGTGTGAGCGGGCCCATGGGATGCGCCATGCCGAGCTTCATCACCTCGTCGATGGCTTCCTTGGTGGCGACACCTTCCATCAAGCAGAACACGGCCTCGTTGATCATCGGCATGAGGATGCGATTGGAAACGAAGCCGGGATAGTCGTGCACCTCGACCGGCGTCTTGCCCAGCGCGCGGCACAACTCGAGTGTGGTGGCGGTGGTGGCGTCGTCGGTTTCGAGGCCGCGAATCACTTCCACCAGCTTCATCAGGGGCACGGGATTCATGAAGTGCATCCCGATGAAGCGCTTAGGCGATGGAACGGTGGCCGCGAGGTCGCTGATCGATATAGAAGAGGTATTCGTTGCTAGAATCGCGTGCTGATCCACGCGCGACGCGATATCCTTCCACACCTTCTTTTTGACATCGACGTTCTCGCTCACGGCTTCGACCACGAGCTGGCTGCCGGTGGTCGCTTCCAGCGTGGTGTCGGTGCGAACGCGTCCCATGATCTCGATCTTCTGCGCGAGCGGAATGGTCTCTTTCTTGACCAACCGATCGAGACTCGATTCGATGGTCGCGACACCGCGTTTGACGAATTCGTCCTTGATGTCGATCAGCTTGACCATGTGGCCGGCGGCGGCGAACACCTGCGCAATGCCGGCACCCATGGTGCCGGCACCGATCACGGAAACGCGCTCGATCTTGGTTCCAACCGTTTGCGTCATCGCTTGGCTCCGTCGAATTGGAGGCGTGTCATCGCGTACGCGAGCAAGAGAAACATGGGAATCTCGACCAGGCTGTACCACACCGGGAATACGATCAAGTAATCCGTGCTCCACGTGAAGAGTGTTTTCAAATGCAGCGGAATACTAACGAGGAGCATCAGCATGGCGAATGCATAGGCAAACCGCAGCCCGCGGCCGCCGGTGTAGCGCCGCCAGGAGATCACGCCGGGAATGGTGGCACCGAGGATGAGCGCGCCGAACGCAATGTCGACGGGTGGGGTGAAGTATTCCTGCACCCAGCGTTCGCGTCCGACGATCACGCGGCCGGTGTGAATGCACGCGCCGACGAAGAAGGTGGTGGCAGAGAGAAGCTTGAACAGACGGGGCGCGTAGCCGGTGCGTCTCGCTTCTGCGGGGGCGGGGGCGACCATGTCTTACGGAGCCGACACGCTCATCGCAACCGCGTTCCCACCACCGAGGCACAGCGACACCAGGCCGCGACGCGCGTTGCGCTTGCGCATGGCGTGAATGAGTGTCGTCAGCACGCGCGCACCGGAGGCACCGATGGGATGACCGAGGGCCACGGCACCGCCGTTCACGTTCAAGCGTTCGGGCGGAATCTTGAGCTCGCGAATGAGTGCCACACCCTGTACCGCGAACGCTTCGTTGAGCTCCACCACATCGTAGTCGGTAATACGCGTCTTGGTAGTTTCGAGCAGCTTCCCCACCGCCTTTACCGGCGCCATCATGACCCATTGCGGCTCCATGCCGCCGGTGGCGTAGGCGTCGATGACGGCGAGGATCTCGAGCTTGAGCTCCTTCGCCTTCTTTTCCGACATCACCAGCAAGACCGAGGCGCCATCGTTGATGGTGCTGGCGTTGCCGGCGGTGACACTGCCGTCCTTCTCGAACGCGGGCTTGAGCTTGCCCAGCTTTTCCTTCGACGCATCCGCGCGCGGGCCTTCGTCGACGGCGACCGCGACGGGCTCGCCCTTCGCTTGCGGCACCATCACCGGAACCATCTCATTCTTGAAATCGCCGCGCTCGGTGGCCGCGAGTGCTTTCTTGTGACTCTCCACCGCGAATTCGTCCTGCATCTCGCGCGAGATGTTGTACTTCTTCGCCACCAGCTCGGCCGTGTTGCCCATGTGAAAGTCGTTGTAACAGTCCCACAGGCCGTCGTTGATCATGGCGTCGATGAGCTTGCCGTGCCCCAGGCGCTGCCCCGCGCGCGCGTCGGGGAGCAAATAGGGCGCGAGGCTCATGCTCTCCATGCCGCCCGCAATGACCGTGTCGGCGTCGCCCGCCTTGATGGCTTGCGCGGCCAGCATGACTGCCTTCAGACCGGATCCGCACACCTTGTTGATGGTGACCGCGGCCACCGAGGGCGCCACACCGCCGAAGATCATGGCCTGCCGCGCCGGCGCTTGCCCCACACCCGCCTGCAGCACGTTGCCCAAGATCACCTCGTCGACGGTCTCCGCGTCGAGCTTGGTGCGCGCAATGGTTTCTTTGATGAGCCCCGCCGCCAGGCGCGGCGCGGGGATGGTCGACAGTCCGCCCATGAAGCGCCCAATCGGCGTTCGCAGCGCGGAGACAATGACGGCTCGTTCCATGCGATGTGCTCCTTAATCGTGATCTTCGAGAATGCTGCGCGCGATGATGATGCGCTGAATCTCGCTCGTGCCTTCGCCGATCTCGGCCAGCTTGACGTCGCGATAGAAGCGCTCGACGTGGTACTCGCGGCAGTATCCGTATCCGCCGTGGACCTGAATGGCCTGGTTGCAGACGCGCGTGCCCACTTCGGAGGCGAACAGCTTCGCCATGGAGGCGTAACGCCCGAATTCTTCGCCCGCGTCCTTGCGGCGCGCGGCGTCGTGCACCAGCAAGCGCGCGGCGTGGATCTCGGTCGCCATGTCGGCGATTTTCATCTGGGTCGCCTGGAAATCGACGATGCGCATGTCGAACTGTTTGCGGTCCTTACCGAACTTGATCGACGCATCCATGGCGGCTTGTGCGAGGCCCAGGGCGAACGCGCCGATCGAGATGCGTCCGGCTTCCAGTGTCTTCATGAAGGTACGAAAACCGCCGCCTTCGGTGCCTAGCAGATTCGCCTTCGGCACTTCCATGTTATCGAACACGATCTCGAACGTGCCCGACGCGCGCAGACCCAGCTTTTTCTCTTTCGATCCCACCACGAAGCCGGGGAAATCATTCTCGATGATGAACGCGCTGATGCCCTTCGACCCTTTCGAGGGATCGGTCGACGCGGTCGCCACCAAGTAGCGCGCCCAGCCGCCGTTGGTAACGTAGATCTTGGTACCGTTCAGGATGTACTTGTCGCCCTTGAGCACCGCGGTGGTCTTTGTGTTGGACGCGTCGCTGCCGGCTTGTGGCTCGGTCAAACAAAACGCACCAATCGCTTCGCCGCTCGCGAGCTCGGGCAGATACTTTTGCTTCTGCGCCTCGCTGCCCATCAACAGAATCGGTCCGCACGCCAGCGAATTGTGAGCGGCCACACCGAGTGCGGTCGAGCCGCACGCGCGCGCCAACTCTTCGATCACGATGGCGTAGGAGATGGTGTCGATGAAGGTACCGCCGTACTCGGACGGGACGATGAGCCCCATGAACCCGAGGTCGCCCATCTTCTTGAAGTTTTCGACAGGATACTCGCCCGTCTCGTCAAGGTGGGCGGCGTTGGGCGCGAGCTCCGCTTCTGCGAAGCGGCGCGCCGTCTCCTGGATCATCTGCTGTTCTTCGTTCAAGAGTATCTGTGTCATGTTCTGCTTCCGATGCGGGAACAAGGATTGAATGAACGCGACGACATCTTTGGTACTGGTCCCCGGGCCGAAGATTCCGGCGACACCGGGCAGCTTCTTCAAGGCCTCCGCGTCCGCGTCGGGGATAATTCCGCCTGCGATCAGATTGACATCCGCCAACCCGCGCTGATTCATGAGCTCGCGCACCCGCGGAATGAGCGTCATGTGCGCGCCGGACAAAATGCTGACCGACACCACGTCGACGTCTTCTTGCAGGGCCGCGTCGACCACCATCTCCGGCGTCTGGTGAAGGCCCGTGTACACGACCTCCATGCCCGCGTCGCGGAGTGCATTGGCGATCACCTTGGCCCCGCGGTCGTGGCCGTCCAGGCCGGGCTTTGCGATCAGCACCTTGATCGGTCGGTTCATGAAGTATCCGGAATCCGGGGGTTCCCTAACCGCGGCGGCGGGACTCGATTAGGTCGCGCGCGGCCCGATGGGGCGACGTGCGCCCGTTGACGACCGCTTCCAAGATAGCATCAAACTGCTGGCGGAGGGTAGGGTCCCGCCAGAGCTCTTCGCGGGCGCGTTCTTCCACCATCACGCGGGTGCGCTCCCGCAGGGCCTCGCGACGGCGCGCCTCGCGACGACCGCCGCTGTCCATGTGCGCCCGGTGCGCGTCCAGCGCCTCACCCAGCTCGTCGATGCCCCGACCTCCCGTGGCCGAGGTCTGCACGATGCAAACCTCCCAACCGCCCAAGCCCGCCCCGCGCAATGATGCCACGCTTTTCAGATCCGCCGCGAGCGCGTCGGCGCCGGGACGGTCGGACTTGTTGACCACGATGACGTCGGCCACTTCCAAGAGCCCCGACTTCATCGTCTGCACGTCGTCGCCCGATTCCGGTGTCAGCACCACGACCGTGCAGTCCGCCATGTAGCGCACGCGCGCCTCGGCTTGTCCCACTCCCATGCTCTCCAATATGACGACGTCGCGACCGAAGGCGTCCATGACGTCCGCCAGCTCGCCCGCCAACGACGACAATCCGTGCGCGCTCCCGCGGCTCGCGAGCGATCGCACGAACACTCCCGCGTCGCCTTGCGCGCGCGCCATGCGCACCCGATCGCCCAGTATCGCCCCACCCGAGAACGGACTCGACGGGTCCTCCGCGATCACGCCGACGGTTTGCCCGCGCCCGCGTTCCCGCGCGATCATTCCATCCACCAGCGTGCTCTTGCCCGCCCCACCCGGTCCCGTGAACGCGATGCGCCAGGCGCGGCCCGTCTTCGAATAAAGCGCGTCGAGCAGGGACTCCGCCCCTTCGCCGCCGCGCTCGATCGTCGACATCGCGCGCGACGCCGCCAAGACGTCGCCCGCCGCGAACCGTTCCAGCATCTGCGCAGGCTCAAAACTCATTATCGGGCTTGAAGTTACTTCTGGAGCCCGAACCTGTCAACCCAACTTCCCGCCCCGCCACCGGCAACGTCGGGGCATCACAGTGATTCGACTACCAGTTCACCAAGCGCGGGCTAGCCGCGGTACAACGACTTGATTGAGCCCCACGTGGAAGAATGCGTGGGGGTCGGGCAGTTCGGCTGGTTGCCCGGCGAGGGCGCGCAGCCCGTCGGTGTCGGCGGCTGCGCTCCCGTGTACGGATTCATTCCGTCGAAGATCACCCATCCGCCGCTGCCGTGCGGCATGCGCCCGCACGAGCGATCGTCCAACACCTCCGCCGCCGCGTACGTGTACGTGTCGGACGTATTGATGTCGGGACCGTTCACTTCGTACAGGAACACCGTGTCGCCCGCGTTGTTGAGACTCAGTCCCAATTGGCTCACGCCGTTGGCCGCTTGCCATGCGACCACGTCGGAGCCAAAGTAGACCTTCGTCTCGCCCGGGCCCAGCATGCCCGAGAGCGCAAAGCGAAATTCCGTCGCCGCGGCCGCATCCGAGATGCGGTACTTCGACAGATCGACCGCCGAGCCGCCGGTGTTGACGATCTCGACCCACTCGTCGAGCTTCGTGTCGATGGCACCGTCGCTGTTCCAGTCGGTGCCCGGATCGGCCAGAATCTCGTTCAAGCGGATTTGCGCCACGCTCGCCGGAGCGAACGAAGCCACCACGATCAAACTGAAAAGAAAAAAGGCAACGTACTTCATCCTCACATCCTCCTCCCATCGCCCCTTCCGTTGCCGGTGGAATTGGCGGGAACTAACGCGGCGGACTATAGCATGCGGTATGAGAAACGTTCAAGGCAGAAACTGGAACGTGAGTACTACGCACTGTTGGCAGGTTATGGAGCCAGAACAGCCGGAAATAATCATTTCAGAAGAACCATTTTCCGTGACCCGATGTTGCGCACCCCTTCAAGGCGATAGAAATACATGCCGCTGGCAACCGAACGACCTTGCGCGTCACGGCCGTTCCACTGGACCTGGTGCTTTCCAGCACTCTGCATTCCCTGGTCCAGCTTGGCCACCAACGCTCCGGCGGCATTGTAGATACCCAAGACAACCGATGAACGCTCGCCGAGGGAATACTCGATCGTCGTGGTTGGGTTGAAGGGATTAGGCCAGTTCTGCCCCAACGACGTTGTCAGTGCGGGCGTGACCGAGGTGGGGGCCGGTGCGAACTTCACAAGAAACATGTCTTCCCAGCCCGCGACGCTGGTAAACGGCCCACCACCAAAGTCGACCGTTCCCATGAACGCGCCCGTAATTCCGATACTCCCCGTCGGGTCCAACGCAACTGCGCCGCCGAAGTCGTAGTCGGTGTCGCCAAATCTCTGACTCCACTGGTGTTCGCCGTTTGCATCGAATCTTGCGAGGAATATGTCGTCTTGACCGGCGCTGGAAAGAGTGCCGCCTCCAAAGTCGATTGCGCTGTAGAAATAACCAGTAACAACAATCTCGCCCGACGGATCAACAGCTAAACTCCTCCCCTGATTGTACGCTAACGTCCCGAAGCGCTTGCTCCACTGATGGACGCCAGTGGCGTCATATTTGGCGACAAACACATCTCCAGCTCCAATGCTGGTAAGTGGGCCACCACCAAAGTCCACGTTCCCGCCAAAGTTGCCTGTAATCACGAAATCGGAACCGACTGACGCCACATCCGTGACGTAATCATAGAGCGCAGCACTTCCGTACCGTCGACTCCATTGATGGATCCCGCCTGCGTCATACTTGGCTACAAACATGTCGAAACCGCCCGCGCTCGTTAGCGTTCCTCCTCCGAAATCCACAGACCCATGAAAAGCGCCTGTTACAATTACGCCGCCCGATCCATCGAAGACGACTGCCGACCCGTAATCGCTAGTCATGCTGCCGAAGCTTCGACTCCAGAGGTACGTACCGTTCGTATTGAAGTCGGCGACGATGATGTCATCAACGCCTGCGCTAGTGAGTGGGCCGCCACCGAAGTCAACGGTTCCGGTGAAGCGCCCTGTCATGGCGACGTTCCCAAACAAATCGGTCGCAACGGCAATACCTTCGTCGTAGCTCGGGCCCACGAACGTCTTAGTCCACTGCAGCGTGCCGCCCGCATCAAACTTCTTGAGAAAAATATCGACAATCGGGTTTGCACTTACCGGATACGTCCCCAGTGCACCTGTGACGAGTACATTCCCTAACGGGTCCGTTGTCACATCGTAACTCCTGCCAAAGCCAAGCCAGCGAATCCACACCTGGACGCCACTGGGATCGTACTTTGCCACGAAGGCACTACCGCCAGACCCATATTGGCCCGCCACGAGGAGATTGCCGCTCCCGTCCGTGGCAATTCCATAACCAACGTCGGTTTCGGAACTACCAAATTGTTGGCT